>NZ_CATMPS010000050.1:0-13781 GCF_950073225.1 uncultured Oscillibacter sp. | reverse complement strand
CCCAGACCCGTGGTTGCCGGCAACCGCATTTCTCCTGTGTATGTCCCCGCGCGTTGACGCCCCTGCCTGCCGCGCAACTCTCTTTTTGGTAACTTCTGGTTAACTTAATGGCATTGCTCACGGTGAGTAATGTCATTAAGTTAGGAATAAGGAGAAGATAAGGTCAAAAAAGATGTAAAAAGGGGTTGACAAAGGAGGAAAAATGTGCGGCGAAGCCCTGAAAAGTAAACTTGCTTTTCGGGGCTTCGCCGCACATGAAATATACACCAAAATTTTTGCGGAGAATGCTGCTTTCTATGATCCGGGAAATGGGGGAACACCCAGAACAATACGTCAGGCAGCCGGGGCGGGATTTTACCCGTCCCCGGACGCTGACCTTCGAAACGGTCATATCCCTGCTGCTGACCATGAGCGAAAACAGCATCGGGAAGGTGCTCATCGGACGGTTTCAAAACAGCGAAAAAACACCGTCGGCCTCGGCGTTTGTCCAGCAGCGGCAGAAGCTGCTGCCCGCAGCGCTGGAGACGCTGTTCCACCGCTTCACAGCCCTGCTGCGCCCTGGGAAGACCTTTCGTGGCTATCGTCTGCTGGCAGTGGATGGCTCGTCGCTGAAATCCGCCGCCTACCCGGAGGACCCAGCCTCCTACCGCCCCGGCACGTCCAGACAGCACGGCTGGAACCTCTGGCACATGAACGCGCTCTTTGACCTGGAAAACGGCATTTATACCGACCTGATCGTGCAGAAGGAGCACGAAAAAAACGAGTGCAGAGCCCTGTGCCAAATGGCAGACCGCTCCCGCGTTTCCGGGAAGGTGATCCTGCTGGCTGACCGGAATTACGAATCCTGCAACAATCTGGCCCACCTGGAGAAGCGGAACTGGAATTACCTGATCCGTATTCGGGACAAGGCACGGGGCATTGCATACGGTATGCCTCTGCCTGACCAGCTGGAGTTCGACATTCCCCTCAAACTCACCCTGGGCCGGCTGACGCCGCGGCAGTTGGAGACCCGCGGCATCGCCGTCCCCAAGTCCTATTACCGTATCCCGCCCACAATGACGTTTGACTTTTTAGAGTCGAACAGCCCGGATTTCTACGAAATATCCTTCCGCGTTGTCCGTTTACAAACCGACAGCGGCAATACGGAAACCCTTATCACCAATCTCGACCCGGACCGGTTCCCCCTCGCCGCCCTCAAAGCCCTCTACGCCAGACGCTGGGGCATTGAGACCTCCTTCCGCAGCCTGAAATACGCCGTGGGCCTCATCCATCTTCACGCAAAGAAGCCGGACCTTGTCCTCCAGGAGGTTTTCGCCAGTTTCCTCATCTTTAATTTCTCACAGGCCGCTGCCTGGGCTGTGGACGCGTCTCAGGGCACAGCCAAATACAAGCGTCATGTCAATTTCTCCGACGCTTTTTTCCTGATAAGTTCCTTTTGGATTTCCTTCGGAATCCTGTGACCTTCTGCCGCTTCTTCCTTCGCGGACAACTTAATGACATTACTTGAGTGAAGACGCTTTTCGCGTCAATGTTACAAAGCCTCCTTGAACATATCTAGAGTTTAAAAAATCGCTCAACCACTCTTGAAGCCGATGGCCGATACCTCCCCGCCTTTTGAGTTGGTCTCTAAAGTTATTCGTTTATTAAAAGAAGGCCATACAAGTCATAAATGTCATGACAAAAGCACTTTACTGTAATTCTTCCAGTATTTTCTTACATCGATTTATGACCTTATGGCCGTAGATGTCATCTTGCTGCATTTTCATAAGTTCACGTATCAATGCGAGTGCTTCCGATTTCAAACCGTAATAATCTAAAGCGTATGCGGCATTTACATAAGGCGCCTCGGCCGATGCTGGCTGAAATTTGATTCCTTCTTTGCGAGCTGTACGAAATACCTCTATGCTCTGCTGAATGTGCCATAGAGCATCTTGTTTATGCTCGATTCCGGAGTTCTTTGTATCTAGTCCGTAATAAGCGTTTCCAAGCTCTGAAAGGATATTTGCCGCAGAAAAACGACTTGGCAGTTCGTTCGCTTTATCTTGCTGCGTAAATATGAAAAGTATCTTTTCAAATATAGAAATCGCTGTTTCAAAGTCTTTTTCGATATGACACAAATGACTTCCAAGGTGACGAAGCGCACTTGGGTAAGTCTCTGCGTCTACACGAGTTCGTGGTGGTACATTTTCACTAAGCTGAACTGCCTGACGGATACACACGCCAGCTTGTTCCTGCTGGTCTATTTTTTTAGAGCATCACTTTTTACCAGTAAGGAGCGGGATTTTTGAAACGGATCGCTTTCAGGAAGAGAGAAAATCGCATCACATACTTTAACTGCGGATTGAGGATCTGTATGGAGCAAGTCAATCGCTCTATTATAGAAAAAAGAAATTTGTTGGGAAGTCGGAATGTGTTGTGGATAACGTTCAATTAAATCCCAAGCTTTTCCTTCGTAAGTGATCCGCTTCTCATAATTACCCAATTTGCTCATCAGCGCCGAACGATTTTCTAAAATATGAAAAACTGTCTAAAAAATCCTGTTGGAACGTTCCCTGTTGTGGAGTTGAAGAACAGGTCACAAGAATATAGAGACCCCCTGTAAGACTGTCAGAATTCGGAATAAAATTTAGGAGATGGGTATCCTCAGGGGCCAGATGATCGATGCCATCCAATATGAGGAGCATTTTGCTGTGGCCGTAAGTCCTTTTATACAGAGCCTGGAAGGCTTGCAAAAATGCGGTCATTGCACTGCCACGCTGTTCAGGGGGAAGCTGATACGTTAAAGCCGGCAACTGCCCATGCAGTTCGTCCTCACATTCGGAAACCCTACGGAACAAGTCCCCCAGCGCAAATGGAAATTCGCTGGATGGACGAACGGACATCCGGCTGAAATGATAGGCCCGGCAGATAAACCCTTGACTGAAAAGTGCCTGTTTCCCGCTTCCGTCCAGCTGATCGGTGAATACACTTTTCCCGGTCCCTGATTCCGAACGGAGCAGGAAAACGCCGTGGCTATACTTAGAAAGACAATCGAAAAGCCATGCAAAGTAATGTGTTTGCTTCCAATACCGATTAGAAGCGTGAAAATGCTGCAGCACGGCGTCGAGCTTGCCTGAAAAAACCGTATCATTGAAACTTCCTTCCACCGTGATCGGAACCGTCCCATAGTAGCGAGATGAGAGTTCATGTAAAAAAGACATATCTATGGAGGTCCTTTTGCCTGTCTGATAACTCAGAACTTTCCCACTATTATTTCCACGATGTAAGGAATCCAATACTCGATAGTCATCCTTTACTCTGTAAATGAATGGTTCAAGCGGGAAGGGAGGACCGTTATCAATAGAACAGCTGTAAGCTGTTCCTGGAGTGTCGTGATAGATGATATTTTTGGCCATAGGCGCCACAGTGGACAAGCATTGTGTAAGATCGCTGAGTTTTCCCTCCAGAGTATCCAAAAAGTCTTGCGAGGTACCTGGCTGTATTGCACCATGTCCGATGGATTCGTTGCGCCAAGATACAATTTTCGCTTTGTTGTAATGCCGGTTCAGGACCTCCAGCAGCTTCCCAAGAGATGTGCTTCCTATGGAAGGTGAGCGCTTCAATTTTGATGGGGGTATCTGCACCCAATCCCCAAAAGAGTAAGCGTGTTCTGGGTCACAGAGTGCGGAGACCGTGTCCATATCTTGGATATATGCAGCAAGAGCAAAACCGGTCAAATCATACCAGCGGATCAGAAATTCAAATATATCTCGTAACTGTAGGAAAAAACCGTACAAATCTTTCTGGGAGGCAAACTGCTGGAGTTTGGAATATAGTTGATAGAACAGAGGGGGAAATGTATCTTGTCCATCACAATACCAAAGTTCTTTCTTTTGAACAAGATGCTCCAACCAAGTGGCGTTTTCCATAAATGTCTCCCTTCCTTTTCTGAGCGTCGCCTTTGCAGCTAACCCATGTTGATGATTTATTATGCTATTTGGCACTGCTTTTATGGCGCAATATAATCTATAGCACTTTGTCCGTTAAGGCCGTAATAGTACACTAATCAATATACATTTTATCACGAAAATGCGTGGTATACAAGGAGGATCTCCGCGGTTGCCCATATGGATAGGAATACTTAGCAAACCATCAAGATGAATGCCATTGCAGTTCCTGACCATCTTGATGCTTTTTAATATTAGAATTATTTTATCCTGCTAGGAGTAAGTAACATCGACATCAATTCAATATCCAAACACATTTATAACATGTTTGAAATACGTTGATTTTGCATTGGAAGTTAAGTTACTAAAATTTTACATAAAGTATAGTAACGGGAGATGATCCAATACCGACAAAGTATCCCACAGAATATAAAGTAAAGGTTATTCGCCGTTGCGCAAAAGGGAAATCCATCAAATCATTACGTCAAGAGCCGAACATATCGCAGAGCACCATCTACCAATGGCGCAAAACATATTGCTCCATTCAAACACCAAACCGGACATACGCTCTTTCGGAGTTTGATGCTATTTCCAGACGGCTTCAAAAATTAGAGCATGAGATGGAAATTATTCGACTTTCAGGATATATTACCAAAGTTCCTACGCAAGAGAAACTTGCCACATTAGAAGAACTACACAACTCTTCGGAAAATTCGTACAGCGTCCATGAACTATGTGAGGCTTTAAGTGTTCCTCGTGGTACGTTTTATAACCATATCTTTCGAAGAGCCGATAAGAGTTATTATGAAACAGAACACACCCAACTTGCATTAAAGGCAAAACAGATCTTTGATGACAGCGCACAGAGATACGGCGCAGAAAAGACCCGTACAGTCTTAGCCGCCAACGGTATCCGTATTGGTAAAAGGCGTATTGCCGTCATTATGCAGGAATTAGGGCTGCATAGTGTTCGCGTAGACGCTAAGAAACTGCATAAACGAAAACAGCAATTAAAAAAAGAAAATCTGCTGAAAAGAGAATTTTCAGCAAACTATCCAAATCAGGTGTAGGTCAGCGACATTACGCATTTCAAAGTTAAAAGCTATTGGGTTTATCTCTGCGTGATCATTGACGTTTATTCCCGCAAAATTGTGGGATGGAGAGTTTCAAAAAATGCCAGTACCCATTTGGTTACAAAAACGTTCAGAACAGCCGATCAAGAACGTGGCAGACCCGGCAACTTAACGTTTCACAGTGACCGGGGCAGCCAGTATATTTCAAAGGCTCTGACTGCGCTTTTTCAGAAATACGCCGTCAAACAGTTCTTCTCCGCCACAGCAAGGCCATTAGACAACGCAGTTGCGGAATCCTTCTTTTCGACCTTCATTGTGAAGAAGCATATCGCCGGGAGTATACTTCCGAGCAACACTTCCAAAAGAGCGTTGAAGAGTATATTCGGTTTTACAATGAAATCCTACCGCATCAAACGCTGAATTATAAGATACCGTAGGCGTTTGAGGACATTTACTGGGAGCGTTTTACGCAAAAGTAGTGTCTATATAGTGGTCTTGAGTAGAAAACATTAGTTTTGCGTTTTGAAAGTTTTAGAAAACGCCGCTCATGCGGAAGAAACCCTGAAATCCAAGTATAGCAATGGATTGAACAAAAGAGGTCAGCAAAGATTTTTTATACAAATTCTAATGGTTTGTAGGCGTTTCTGTTCCATTTTATTTACTCTCCGGCACTCTTTGAAACCAGTGTTTCCATGTGTTCCACATCTGTCTGTGGCTGTTTATGTGGTCAGGAGGATCGATACTCCTGAAGAGGCACCCTACAAGCACAACGAAGCACTGTGCAATATGCTCGATTTTCACCTCTGTATTTCTCTGTTTATCCCTATCGACTTTCGTCTCCTGTTTCGATATTGTGTCACTTGCGAAACATACGCAAAATATAAGAATCAGGCGGAAATGCAAATGACCAATACAAAAAAGCGCATCACCGCTGCACTGACGGCAGCAATCCTCGCAACAACCCTTACCATCCCCGCCACGGCAGCGGAAACCCCGACCATCCGAGTGAGCAGCTACAAGGGCAGTACCCTGGAGGTAGGAGAGCGTAGCGGCCTCATCATCGGCCCCAGTGGTACGGAATACACCGTCACCTCCAACGCCCCGGATACGATAGCAGCAGAGCAGGTGCTGACCTTCTGGGTGGCTGTCGCCAAGGCGGAGGGGAGCGCGGAGATCACCGCCTTCAACAGCGCCGGGGGAGCGCGGGAGCGTAACACTGCCCGTCGGCCCCGCTGCCCCCGCCGCATCGGAATCCCCCGCCAGCGGGGACAGCGCTGGCCTGACAGACAACATGGAGATACGGCAGGAGATGATCCGCCTCATCAACCAGACCAGAAAGGCCAATGGAGTGTCAGAGCTGCCGGTCAATGAGGCCCTGATGAACGCAGCACAAGCCTGCTCCAACCAGCGCTTCACCTGGCACCACGCCCCGGAGGAGAGTAAAGCCGCCGCAGATGCCGGTTACCCCTATGGCTTCAGTGACAACCTCTCCGTGTTCACCGGCACAGCCGACGCTGCCCAACACGCCGTCGACAACTGGATCAACTCCGTCTCCCATTTGGAGATGGTCTGGCGGCTCACCCCCAGCTTTTCCGCCACGGCCTCCTGGGACAGGCCCTTCTTCTTCCGGGCGTCGGACAGATTGCTTCCCAAACTCATTCTGTGACCTCCTGTGTTGAAGTTGATTCTGTTATAGAGGGTTTTCCCGGAGAACGCCAGCGGCGTTTCCTTGCACTTCCGCACGGATTCTTAACAGTCCGGCGGCGAAATTCGGGCTTGAACCCCGTCCGGGGATGGGGTATACTGGACCGTAAAGCGCCACAGCGCAGAAACGGGAGCATGAAAAAGAAGCATTCTAGGCGGCGCTCCTTGCTGCAGCTCCGCCGCCCGCGTTTCTTGAATGTTGCCTGATATAGAAAGAAGGAACTCCACCCATGATCCGCCTCATCGCCAGCGACATCGACGGGACCCTGCTCCAAAACGGAGCCACGGAGATTTCCCCGGAGATCTTTGACCACATCCACCGCCTGGAAAAGAAGGGCGTCCTCTTCTGCCCCGCCAGCGGACGGCAGTACACCAGCCTCCGGCGGCTCTTCGCCCCGGTGGCGGACCAAGTGCCCTTCCTCTGCGAGAACGGCGCGGTGGTCTACGGCCCCGGAAGCCCTGGACCCATTTTAAGCAAAACCGTCATGGACCGCCGCCTAGCCGAGGAGCTGTGCGCCGAGATTCTGGCCCTGCCGGAGACGGAGGTGCTGATCTCCGGCGCCGACGTCAGCTACCTCTGCCCCAAGACCCCGGACCTGGAGGACCAGATCCGCTGGTTCCTGGGCAACCGCACCGCCGTCCTCCCCGCCCCGGCGGATGTGCCGGAGGACATCATCAAGGTTTCCGCCTACTGCCCCAAGGGCATCGAAGCCGCCAAGACCGCCCTGTTTCCCAAGTGGGAGCAACATTTCCGCTGCGCCGTGGCCGGAGCGGTCTGGGTGGACTTCACCCTGGCGGACAAGGGCCTGGGCATCTCCCGGCTCTGCGAGGCCCTGGGCCTGCGGCTGGAGGAGGTCATGGCCTTCGGGGACAACTACAACGACGTTTCCATGCTGGAACGGACAGGCCGCCCCTATCTGATGGAGGGCGCCGCGCCGGAGCTCCGGGCCCGCTTCTCCACCCGCTGCCGCACCGTGGCGGAGGTGCTGGAAACCCTGTGAGGCCGGGGGGCTTCGCCTAAAATTTGAACGGTTCCTTAATTTTTGTCATTTTTGTTACTTTTTTGCCCCGCCCGCCTTTACAAGGCGGGCGAAATTCTTTATAATAGATGTCTGCCAAATCCGCCCAGGCGGCGGTGCGGCTGTAATCAGAAATGAAGAGACGGTCCGTCTCTGGAGGTTTTATGAAACAGTTCGTCAAACGCCTGGCGGCCCTGGCGCTGTCCGGGCTGCTGTGCACCGCCCTGCTGTCCGGCTGTGCCAAGGACGGCGAGGGCATGGCCCTGGCCGTCTGCGTGGGGTCCGCCCCGGAGTCCCTGGACCCCATCTACGCCGAGGACACCGAAGGCCAGACCGTCCTGGCCCATCTCTATGAAAACCTTATGCGGGTGACGGTGGACAGCACGGGAAAAACCAGCGTCCTCCCCGGCATGGCCAAAAGCGTGGACCAGGAGGAGGAGACCAAGGAGGGCGCCATCACCGTCACCTACACCTTCCGCCTCCGCAGCGCCCGCTGGTCCGACGGGCAGCCCGTCACCGCCGGGGATTTCGTCTACGCTTGGCAGCGCCTGGCAAACCCCGCCACCGGCTCCCGCTACGCGGACCTGCTGTCCGTGGTCAAGGGCTATCAGGAGGCCCGGGCCGCCAAGGACATGAGCCTCCTCCAGGTGACGGCGAAAAACGACTCCACCCTGGTGGTGACGCTGAACGGGCGCTACGACTGGTTTTTAAAGGAGGTCTGCACCTCCCCCGCCGCCATGCCCCTGCGCCAGGACGTGGTGCAGAAGCTGAAAGCCGCCTCCGGGGACAAGTCCTGGTGGGAAGGGGACCCCACCCAGCTGGTGACCAACGGGCCCTACACCGTCGCCTCCTTGGAGGAGGGCCGCCTCCTCCAATTGACCGCCAATGACCGCTACTACGCCGCCCAGCCGGGGCCCCAGAGCGTCACCTTCCACTTTGCCGGTTCGCCGGAGGAAGCCTGGTCCCTCTATGAGAGCAAGACCGTGGACGCCGTCTGGCCTTTGCCGGACGCCCGTCTGACAGAGCTGGCGGCGGACCCGGAGTGGTCCCCCCTGCCGGAGCTGGCCACCTACGCCGCTCTGTTCAACTGCGCGTCCGAGACCTTCGGCGACCCGGCCCTGCGGGAGGCCATGACCCTGGCCATTGACCGAAACGCCCTGGCCCAGGCGGCGGGGGCGGCGGCCCTGCCGGCGGAGGGCGTCGTCCCCCCCGGCGTACCGGAGAACGAGGAGGGAGATTTCCGCGCCCTCAGCGCCCCCCTGCTGGACAACGGCCCGGAGGGCTATGAGGCCCGCTGCCAGCAGGCCCGGGACCTGCTGGCAGAAGCCGGGTACAACAGCGGCGCGGACCTGGGCGAGCTGGAATTTCTCTACTTGAAAAACGATGTGAACGACGCTGTGGCCCAGCTCCTCTGCCAACAGTGGCTGGAGGTCCTGGGCGTCCAGGCCGTGCCCAAGGGCCTGACGGAACGGGGCCTGATGTCCGCCCTGAGAAACGGGGAATATGATCTGGCGGGCCGGACCCTCACCGCCTCTGCCAACGACGCGGAGTGCTTCCTGATGTCCTGGACCACCGAGAGCCGGGAGAACCTGGTCCGCTATGAGAGCAGCGCCTACGACACGCTGATGAAAATTGTAGCGGGCGCCGCCGACGGCACCGCCCGGATGGGCTGCCTCCACGACGCCGAGGCCCTGCTGCTGATGAATTCCGCCTTCGCCCCCCTTTACACCAAGGGCACCGACTGGGAGCTGCGGGAGACCTTCACCGGGGCCTTTCGGGACCCCCGGGGCTGGTTCAGCTTCGCAAATGTCGTGACCAGAACCGCCTGAGAGCATGAAAGCGCCCCGCCGGGACGGCGGGGCGCTTTTGCGTCTTGAATGGTCAGGCCAGGAAGCCCTTGAGGATGCAGTCCTCGGCCTCCTCCTCGGTGAGGCCCAGGGTCTCCAGCTTCAGCAGCTGGTCCCCGGCAATCTTGCCGATGGCCGCCTCGTGGACCAGCTGGGCCTCGGTGCAGTTGGCGGTGATGGCGGGGATGGACTTGATTTTAGCCGTCCCCATGATGATGGAGTCGCACTGGACATGGCCGAAGCACGGGGCATTGCCCACCATACGGGGGTAAAACACCTGCTCCGATCGGTCCTGCGCCACGGAGCGGGAAATCACCCGGCCCTTGGAATCCTCGCCGTCCAGAATGATCTCCATGTCGCTCTCCGCCGTCTGGTCTCCGTGGGTCAGCAGCCGCTCCGTAACCACAGCCTCGGCTCCCTTGCCGCAGACGATTTTCGTGGAGCGCTTGGTGGAATCGATGCCCCGGATTTGAACGGTCTCCATCTGGATGGAGGCCCCCTCCTCCAGATAGACCACCGTCTGGGGGTTCATGATCCGGCCTCCGGTTCCGTCCCCCTCGCCGTAGTGCTTCTCGGTGTAGCGGACCCGGGCGCCCTTGCCCACGTAGAAGGTATGGACGCCGTCGTGGCGGGACTCCTCCCCACCGCAGTTGTGAATGCCGCAGCCCGCCACAATGTCCACATCGCAGCCCTCGCCGATAAAGAAGTCGTTATAGACCATCTCCCGGAGGCCGGACTTTGTGATGATGACGGGAATATAACAGGTCTCCCCCACGGTGCCGGGCTTGACCCGGATGTCGATGCCGGGCTTGTCCTCCTTGGAGGTGATTTCAATGTGCTCCGTAGACTGGCGGCCGTCGCAGCCGGAGTCCTTGCGGATGTTGAAGGCCCCCACGGGCTTGCCAATGAGGTCCGCGATCTTTTCCAGTAAGCCGCGATCGATCTCGGTATCCATCATTGCGCCATCGCCTCCTTCCGCAAAACCGGGCAGGTGCCCAGGGTGTCCGCCAGAATCTGGGGCAGAATCTCCGCCGGGGTCCCCCGGTGGCGGATCTGCCCGTCTCCTACCACAATGACCTCGTCCGCCAGGGAGATGATCCGCTCCTGGTGGGAGATGATGATCATGGTAGCCCCTCCGGCGGCGTGAAGCTGCTCGAAGGTCTCCGTCAGCCGGGCGAAGGACCACAGGTCAATGCCCGCCTCCGGCTCGTCAAAAATCATGAGCTTCGCGTTTCTCGCCAGGATGCTGGCGATTTCAATGCGCTTCACCTCGCCGCCGGAGAGGGAGGCGTCCACCTCCCGGTCCAGGTAGTCGTTGGCGCACAGGCCCACCCGGGTGAGGTACTGGCAGCAGCGGTCCTTGGAGAGCGTCCCGTCTCCGCTGGCCAGGGTCAGCAAATCCCGGACCGTCAGCCCCTTGAACCGGGGGGGCTGCTGGAAGCCGTAGCTGATGCCCAGCTTCGCCCGCTCGGTGATGCCCAGATCCGTGACGTCCTGCCCGTTCCAGAGTATCCGCCCGGCGGTGGGCTTCACCAGGCCCATGATGCTTTTTGCCAGGGTGGTCTTTCCGCCGCCGTTGGGGCCGGTGAAGACCACCAGCCGCCCGCCGCCGACGGTGAGGGAGATATCGTTCAAAATGCCCAGCTCCCCGCCGTCCTCGTGAACGGCGTAGCTGAGGTGTTTCAGTTCCAGCATGGGGGAATCCTCCTTTGCTTGCTGTGTCAGACAGCATTCTACCAGATATAACGGGAGAATGCAACGAATGCCTTGGGTTTTCTTCTACATTTTACCCAAAAGTGCCCCTCTTATCTGTTGCATGCGCAACAGGAACCATTTTTTTACCCTTTGCATAGACTGGGAGGAAAAGGAGGGACCTCTCATGGAACATATGCCCCAAACACCGGAAGTTTACGATTTTCGACAGTATGACCGCATCTGGCAGCGGGTCGCCCCCAACCTGGAGCCCTACCCCGGCATGGCGGCCCAGCCGGCGGCTGCCGCTCAGCAGACGGCCCCCGCCCAGCCGGCGGCCTCCGCCCGGTCCGAGGCTTCCGCGATTCCCGCCGCCCCGACCCTTACCGTCCTCCCCGCCGCGCCGGAGGCCCCCGCCGTTCCCGTTCCCGCAGGCCCCGACGCCTCGCTTCCCGGCGCGGAACAAAATCCCTGCTGCATGGGCACCGAGGCGGAGGAGATGCTGGAGGTCATCACCGGCTACATCGAAGCGGCCCTGTCGGACCGGCGCTATCTTCTGGCCCTGACCCGCCAGGCCCCCTCCTGGGCCCGGAAGCCCCTGCGGGACATGGCGGCGGAACTCCAGGACCAGGCCCGGCGGCTGATGGCGGCCCACTACCTTATCACCGGCCGGCGCTACCGCCCCAGCGTCAGCGCGGAGCGCATCTACGCAGGCCGCTGGTGCCCCGCCCTCCGGGAGCGCTATCACGCGGCGGCGTGCAGCGGCTTCAACTACGCCCGCTCCGCCGAGGACACCATGGACCCCTGTCTGACGAAGCTCTTCGAGGAGATGAGCAAGCAGTCCTACGCCCACGCGGAAACCCTGATGGGACTGCTGCAAAGAAGCCTGCAAAACGCATGAGGAAACGGGCCCCCCGCCTTATGGCGGAGGGCCCGCCAGCCTGTCGAAAAGCGGCCTGTTTGGAGAATATCCAGACAGGCCGCAAAGATATTGAAGGATAAAGGCAGTTGTGGAGGTGGGAACGGGAAGAGCGCTTTCTGGCTTTCCAACTCGCCAGCTTTTTGAGGTTCATGGCAGCAAATTTAAGCCTTACCCAGTTGGATACCCGGGTCAGACCACGGTAAAACGTGCAGCGCATCAGCCTTTCATTTCCGCTTAATATTGTCGGTGAGGTTCCGGTCAATATCTCCGCCTTTGTTCGTGCGGTCGCCATTACAAGTGGTTCCGGCTGGACGGCTGCCGGCTGTTCACATTCCAGAACGGCGGCTATTTTCTGCGCCGTCAGTGTCGGGGCCTTTTCTTGTTCACAGGCAATCCCCCGGGCCTTTGCGCCCATTTCGGGGTCAAAACCCGCCGAAAAAATTATAGGTTGGTGTCCGTGCTCCTGGGTGCGTAACGTTCCGGCCACATTAACGCTTGTCCCCATAATGCTCCCGCCTTGATCGTTTAGACAGATGACGCTTGATTTTTCAGCGCCGCCTCCAGTTCCTCCGGTAGCGGTTTCCCCCGGCGCTCCGCCCTCGTCAAAATCCCTTTGCACGCTTTTGCGGACAAAGAGTATTTCGGGGGCGGCGTGTCCTCCAAAATCTGCGACAAGCGCAATTCTGCGGCGGCGCTGGGGGACTCTCCAAAACTGCGCGTCGAAAACTCGGTAGGCGACGGACCATCCGTCCCCGATCCATGCGTCAGCCAAAGGCCAGCGTCCTTTTTGAGGTAATGGAACGTCGGGGGCGTCTGGTTCCGCAATCCTGATGGTCTCCTCGAGGACCGCTCGGAAATCTTCCCCTTTGTTTGAGCTAAAGGCCCCGGGGACGTTTTCCCATACCATGAAACGGGGTCGAATACTGCGCCTTAATCGCCTATATCATTTTTGAGGGCCCCGCCGAGGATCGGAACATGAACACTTTAGTGGATATGATTTCCGGGATGGAAGTAAAAGAAGATGACGAGGATTTTATGAACGCTGTGGACTATATGTTTTCCGGGCTGGAAAAGCGAAAGCCGGACTGCTTTGCGGTCAAGCAGTATAAGAAATACAAATTAGCCAGCGGCAAGACAGCGAAAAGCATTTTGATTTCCTGCGGGGCAAGGCTGGCCCCCTTTGACATCCCCCAACTCCGGGAGATTATGTCCTATGACGAGTTGGAGCTTGACCGCATCGGGGATCGGAAAACGGCGGTGTTCTTTATTATCTCGGACACCACCCAGACCTACAACTTTTTAGTGGCTCTGGCCTTTTCCCAGATGACCGGGAATATGGATGTGCTCCATGTTGACCTCTCGCCTGTCCGGGAGCTGGTGTCGCTCCAACGGCGGTGCTCCAACAACCTAAACCAAGTGGCGATCCAGGCGAATACCTACGGCGGGATATATCCCGAGGAGATCGCCAGCCTGCAACGGGACTATGCGGCCCTGTGGGAGCCGCTGGCCGATCTGTTAAAAAAGCTGGCCGCCGTGGTGGAGCTTTAGCCTTTCCGGGGAGTGGCGTGTGCCGCTCCCCGGTTTTCTCGACTTCGGGA
>NZ_CATMPS010000049.1:0-15660 GCF_950073225.1 uncultured Oscillibacter sp. | reverse complement strand
GGCCTCCGCAAACTGCGGCGCGTAACTGGTGAGCAGGTCTTTCCAGTTGGCGGCGTTGTCGTAGCCCAGGCGGGCGGCGTCCTCCCGGCGCAGTGAGATAATGGGGAGCCACACATTGCCGGGGTGGGGTGAAGAGGGCGCTGGACGGGAGAAGGCCGGAGCGGACGGAGAAGTCCCGCTTGGCGGCTTGATAGCCGCCGGAGTCACCTCCGGCGCCATAGTAGTGGCCTTGCCACAGCGAGGTTTTGTCATGGACCCATTCCCAAGTGATGAACTGTGCTCCGTATTGAGTCATATGCCCGGCGAGGACGGTGCCGTTGAACTCCGCCAGGAGCTGAAAACCTTCGCTGAGTTCTTCGGCCGCCAGGGGCGGGGCCTGTTCCAGCAGGGTCATGTACTCCCGCGTGCTCCGGGCTGTCTCACGGATGCAGTTGAGGACACCCTCTTTTCGGGCAATCTTCTCCGTGAAGCACCCAAGATTCCCACGGTCGTTGATCCGGCACAGCGCCGCTCCCTCATACTCCACATCAATATCACCGGATTCTCCAGGGCGCACGGTGAATCCCTGGCTTTTGAGCTGGATGCTGAGTTCCTTCAGATAATTCGTGCTTGTTTTTGCGGCAGACGCCATCTTATCAACCTCTTTTCGTCTCAGAATATGTTAGCGCCCTTTTGCCGGGCTCACATGGATTGCTGGGGATATGAAAAAAGAGCCGGTTCTTCCGAACTCGGCTCCTCGTCCAACACTTGTTCCGTTGTGCTTTCCGCCTGCTCTGCGGGCGTCATCCATTTTTCCGTGACGGTTTTGGCGGCGTAAATGCCGTTCTGGTTCAGCATTCTCTGCCACGCGCCCTGGCTGGGGGCCCAGCGGAAACCAGCGTGCTTCAGCTGGGAGCGGACACCGGCGCCGGGCTTATCGTCAAACAGGATTTGAATGCGGTTTTCTCCCTGATTCATGACCACCCTGCCGCCATCAAAGGACCAGCCCTCCGGGGCGGGAGAACTCTGCTTTGCCTCCAGTTCCGCGATTCGGGCCTTGATGCTGTGAATCGTCTGGTTGTTGTTGCTCAAACGGTAACATTCATAGGGCTTAGGCGCTGCCCTCCAATCCCGGGCCATGGCTACTTTTATCTTCTCAGCATCCCCCGCTGAGAGAAGGGGACATCCGTCCAGTGTTCCATGCTTGCGGTAGAAAGCGTTGACAGCCTTCATCATCTCCTGTTCGCGCTCGTGCCGGGCGAGCTTCTCCCGGAGCTTCTGGAGCGCGTTTTCATCATCGCTGCTGATACCGCCTGTCCCGATGCCTCGGATTTTATCCAAGAGACCGTGGATGCGGTTCCACTCCGCCATATTGGCGTCTGCGGCCTGATTTTGTTTTTCCTTTTTACGCACAGGGAAATTGGCGGGACCAGCGATCAGGATAGAGGGACAGCGGGCGGCGATGGCGTGGCTTTGGTTGATGTTCTCCGCAAGCTTTCGGGCGTAGACGTCCAGGAGACGGTCAATCTTTTCGTGGTACATGGGGTCCACCCGGGCTTTCTGGGCTTCGGCAATGGCGGCGGCTTCGTCAACGGATTGCCGGTAGCTTTCCGTGGCGCTGCCGGGTTTGTAGCCGGAAAAGCTGTTCATCTCCTTAGCCCGCCGGGCGGCTGCTTCATCAATGGGGTAATATGTGGGCATAGGTTCAACTCCTTTTTCTTAATTTGTGCGGGGAACACCAGAGACAATATCACAGGATGTTTTGTTTATCCATTCACGCTCTTTGACGAATTTGGCGGGAGTTTTTTGTTGAAAATATTCTGGCGCCCTTTTTGCGTTAAAAAGGGCGCCGGATTGCTGACTGTCGATAGTCAACAATTCCGGCGCTGAAATTTCGTACATTTTGATTTGACAACAAGCGGGAGATTTGAGCCGATTGAAAAAGGGCGCTGGCGCTTAAACGAGGGGGATTGCCCGAAAAAGGAGAGTTCGAATCCGTCCAGTCGTTCTGAAAGCCTGATAATATCCATTTCGCGGGATTTTGAAATCCCGGAAAAGAAAAAGGTGAAACAACTGGGACTCTAAGCGTTCAGCTCAGAATATCCAAATTGTTTCACCTTTATGGTTGCGGAGACAGGACTTGAACCTGCGACCTCCGGGTTATGAGGCAGCTGAGAGGTGTTTCAGGAGATGCCTCCCGTCTCACCAGTCGCAGGATTCTCACCGTTTTGAGATTTAACGCAACTTTTGAGACGAAATGCGCACCAGTCTCACACGATAAACATCGGATAAGCATCAGCGATCCCGGAATTTTCCCTAATTCTCTTCGGGTTAGGTAAAAGTGGGCGGTCACGGAGAAAGCTCCTTGGCGGCCCAATACTTATGCTTATTTTCAAGTCCAGGCATCCGAAAAAAGAGTGGACGCGACCGCAAAGCTGTGATAGAATGAAGCAAAGAAGGTGAGGAGCCGTGGACGAGAAAACTACAATGGCCCAGGGCCTGCATAGCACAGATGACAGCGCAGGCTACGATGCGGCCTGCAAGCGAGTCCTCTCCGAAAAAGCAATTTTGGCCCGGATCATGAAAGCCTGTCTGGCGGAGTACCGGGACTGCCCTGTGCGCGATATCGAGGAGAAGTACATCGAGGGCCAGCCCCAGGTGTCCAGCGTTCCCGTGCTGCCGGACGAGGAAGGAAGCGTCATCAGCGGCCTGGATACGGAGGACAAATCCGTTCACGAGGGAACGGTCACTTACGATATCCGGTTCTGCGCCATTGCTCCCGACTCCGGGGAGCTGATCGGCCTGATCGTAAACGTGGAGGCCCAAAACGATTTTTATCCAGGGTATCCCCTGACGAAGCGGGGCATATACTATTGCTGCCGCATGATCTCTTCTCAGTATGGCCGGGAGTTTACAGGCTCCCATTACGAGAAGCTCAAGAAGGTCTATTCCATCTGGATCTGCATGAATCCACCGAGAAATCGGGAGAATACCATCACCCGATATCGCTTGACGGAGGAGCACCTTGTAGGCAAGGCTGTGGAGCTGGTCCAGAATTACGACCTGCTGTCCATCGTCATGCTGTGCCTGGGCGGGCCGGACAGCGAAAACTACGACGGTGTGCTGCGGATGCTGGATGTCCTGCTCTCACATGAAACCAGCGAGGCGGAGAAGCGCAGGATTCTGCAAGACGATTACGATATTCAAATGACACGAACCATGGAAAGCGAGGTGTCGGTTATGTGCAATTTGAGCAAGGGTGTTATGGAAAAAAGCTGGAAAAAGGGCATGGCCGAAGGCAGGGAAAAAGGCAGGGCTGAGGGTTTGGAGAAAGGTATTCTGTCATCCATTAAAAGCCTCATGGAAACGATGAGCTGGACGCTTGACCAGGCCATGACTGCACTGAAGGTGCCGGAGGCGGAACAGCAGATCTACCGGAGCCTGCTGGAAAAGCAGTCATAAAGCAACCGCTGGGAATTATTATGGATTCCCAGCGGTTTTTGGTTAACTCGCAGAGCGGCCGCCTTCGTTTGAGAGTGAACCTTGCGAAGTCAGTCCGCCGAGGCCATTTCGTCCACTGCCAGCTGCTCCGCGCATTTCCTCGCGCTGGCGAAGCCGAAGTAGCGGATAGGAATGTTCTCCTTCCGTGCCATGTCGATGACCCGGTAATAAAACGGATGAGAGAGTGCGTTGGGCTGAATCCACACCGCGTCCGCACCTTTGACAGCGTTGATATCCGGCAGCATCTCCCGATCAAAGAACCGGATGTCTGGGAGCATGGGCCGGATGGCCTTCCGCCAGGTGTCGTGACCGCCAAAGGCCACGATCCGCCGTTTCGTCTGCCAGGGAAATTCAATCTCGGTTCCTGGAGCTTCTTCCGGCGGATTCTCTTTTGCTCTCAGCGTGAACAGCGTTTCCCGGAGCTGGCTGAGCTCGGAGCGATCCCGAAGCGTGTCTATTTCCAATGCGCAAATCCGCTCCTGAAGCCGCCGCATTCCCTGCTCCGCCTCGTGCAGCGCCTTCCGGGATTCCTTCAACTGTCGGGTCAGCTCCGCTGTCTTGGCGGCGCTGTCCTCAGTCTCCGTCTCAACCTCTCCAGCCAGTTCCGGCAGTTCCTCATCCAGAGAGTTCAGAAAATCCTCAAAATCATCCGGAATGTCAAATGGCGTTGATCTTTGTGCCCGCAAGTCGTCTATGTAAGAGGCGAACCATGCTCCCCAGGTAAGGGCCTCCGCGCGGTTTTCCGCCATGCCCTGTTCCATGAACCAGCTCCTCAAACGGCTGGAGGGAGCCTGATCTCTTGGAAGGGCATATCCGGTGGCAAGATAAAAGAGCTGGCTCTCTGAGAGAAGCGCTCCCTCCTCAATGTCCGGGTCTGGCAGGTCTTTCGCCTCCGCATTCTCGTGGGGATGATAAGCATACCGGAGGGATAAGTCCGGCGTTCCATCTTCAAAGGGTTTCGCGTAGCTGTACGCCTCATCCGCCCCCCAAGGCAGGCACCGTTCCGCATAGACCAGTACATTGGTGGTGAGCATATTCAGGTTTGCCAGCACATCGCCGTCCCGCTCCAGAAGCAGATATGCCGCACAAAGCGCGTAAGGAGCTTTTATCTGAAAGCCCAGGAGGAGTTCGGAGGAACGGCGGAAACGGAGAGTCTCCCGTACCTCCTCCGGTGATTTACCGGCCAACAGCGGCGTGTGCGTCAGAAACCACAGGTCTGCATGATCCCTTGCGGGATTAAATTCCTGAAGGCTGTTTATCGTGTTGATTCCGAAGGGATCACAGAAGGCCGGTGAACTCAGCGGGGGAACCGCTCCACCACCAACCTGCCCAGCGTGTGGCTTTACACGGGAACGGACCTTCAGGTAGCGGTCGAAGTAATCCAGCAGTGCGTCCTTGAACATACCCTTTAGTCTAGCGCTGGTTTCCCGATCAATCAGCCCCCAAATTTTGCGGAACGCCTGACGCTGTTTCCCCTTCCGCTCCATGAACACCGTCATGAGTCCTAGCATATGGTCTCGGGAATAGGCGAGGTCGTCCACCGCCGGCGTAGCAAAGTCGATCTCATCGTCCAGCTCTGGCGGCAGGAGCGGAATGAGCTCCTCCCAGAGCTCCTCCCAGAGTTCCTCCTGTTTCACATAATCCAGAAACCACAAGGCCGCCCCCAGCATGTAACAGCAGGAGGAATTGCAGTGATTGGCCGTTGGAGCTGGCAGTGCCACTGCCTTTGCCAACGCCTCCACTATGTCCTCCCGGCGGTACATCCCATCAAAATACCGAAAGAAGAATCCCAAGGATGCCCTGGCGGCGTGTTCTCCCTGTCTCATCGCCCCGCTGCTCGAAGAAGATCGCGGGGAGCCCTCCCACATCTGTAGGGCGGCGAAGCGGAGAGAAGCAATTGACTCCTTGAACACTCGCTCCTCAGCAGGTGCCAGTGGCGTGGGATAGATCGGTTCTCCCGCCAAGGTCCAACTCTTTGCTGCGGTTGGTTTTTTCTTTCCAGCCATATTCTACGCCCCGCTTTCCAAGTCCTATTTTATAGTGTACCATACCGGATAAATAATGTCACGAGTTTGCTTGTTCGGTTTTTTATGAAAGGTCGATTTACCTGCATGAAAAAGGAAAGGCAGTTGAAGTGACCGAATAAGCAAAACCGCCGGATACAGGAAAAGAAGTCTCTTAGATTTCTAAATAACGTCTCCAAAGATGCAACATAGTTCTTTTTTAATTGGGAGTAAAAACGCCACCGCAACCATAGGCCAGGGGAAATTTATTTTGTTAACCGCTTTCCATCATTGTTGCTTATGCTTCGTGTGTTCAGCGTTCTTCGGTGGTGTTGGTAATAGCTTTCGTTCTGCTTTCCGGCTATACTGTCGTTACAACAAATGGGAAGGAGAACGGCAGCATGGAACAGAAAAAGAACCTTTGCGCTCAGGTACCCCTCAGCCTCCACGCGCAAGTCTGCGAGGCCAGAGAGGCGGCGGGCCAGACCACCAGCGAATACATCACGAACCTGCTGATCGAATACTACAATTTAAAGAAAAAACGGAGGTACTGCAACTATGAGCGGCAATACGAGAACGATGGCCTTCCAGATCCCCGAGGAGCTCTTCCAGCGGATCAAGGCCCACCTGGAGCGGGAAACCCAACGGACCGGCAGGAAGCTGACCCAGCGGGAGTTCGTGCTGAACCTGATCGAGGAAGCGCTGATCGAGGCTGAGGAGGATGCCGCTGAGGAAGCCGAGCGGGTCAATGCCTCCCTGGCCAGTGCCAGCCCCACCGGGACCACCACCGAGGAGGATGATCCCGAGGAGGACCTGCCTCCCGAGAAGCCCTGAATCACCACATCGCCGCCGTGTCCTTGCCCTGAGGGGGCGCGGCGCCTTCCTTCAAGGCCACGGTACAACTGCAGCCAACAGAAAGCCAGCGTCAGCCCTCGTAGGGCCACCTTCTACGAGGCGAAGGCCCTGCTCCCGGAGAAGCCCTGAATCGCCACAGAGCCCCACATGTGACCCCGTTGAAGCCCTTGCGCCACAAGGCCTCCAGCATCCCAACCGAAGGGATGCCGGGGGCTTTTTTCGTTCCCAGCAGGGTGAGTCAAACGCTGAAGTTCAACTGGCGATAGTAACCGTCGTAGACGCGGGAAATGGGCTTGTCCGCCACTGCGGGCCGGTCCGGGCCATAGAGCAAACTGCCCAGTTTATAGCTCACGCCATTGACACAGACATTCTCCCCGGCGCTGTGGCTTCCAAACTTTGTCAGCCAAGCCAGGGCCTCCCGCACCGTGCAGCCCCGGCGAAGCTGTCCCTGTTCGTCCCACAACGGATCATAATCCAGTCCCATTGTACAAAAAACCTCCCATATTTTTTACAATACCGCTGAATATTGTAACTGGAAAGACCAGGAAAAGCAATGCCGGACATGGAGAAAAAGACGGGCGGATTTCGTGAAAGTTGGGACTTGACAGCGCAAACATTACGGCCCCAGGAGAAGCAGCCGGGCAGGGTATCCCCAAAGGAGTACCCTGCCCGGCTGTTTTTGCTTTCGGCCAGATTGGAGGTGAATTTATTTTGAACGCAAACATGGCCTACGGCTTCACGGAAACGGAACTGGACATCGCCAGGCACACGGATTTGCCGGACCTGCTGTCCTCTCTGGGCTATACGCTGAAGCGGATCGGCAACTACTACACCACAGCGGAGATGGACAGCATCCGCATCAAGGAGCGCCTTACCTGGAGGCGTTACTCTACCCGGCAGGGCGGCGACGCCATCTCATTCCTCCAGGAGTTCTGCGGAATGCGCTTCCCGGAGGCGGTGGATTACCTGCTGGCCTATCACGGGCGGTCCAGAGACTCCCCCGACCGGGACAAGCCCATCCCCCGCCCCAAGCCGTCTCCGCCCAAAGAAAAGCCGCCCTTCGTCCTGCCTCCCGCGAACCCGGACCAGCGCCGGGTGTCTGCGTATCTTCGCAAGCGGGGAATTGCGTCTCAGGTAATCCAACGCTTTCTGGACACCGGGCTTCTCTACGAGGACGCCCCATATCACAATTGCGTGTTTGTCGGCAGGGATGGCAGCGGCCAGCCCAAATTCGCCAGCAAGCGCGGGACCATGGACTTCAATGGGTCCGGATTTAAACGGGACGTCCTGGGCAGCGACAAAAAGGTGGGCTTTCGGCTGCCCTGTGAGCCGGAGATCGAGGAGGTGACGGTCTTCGAAGCCCCTATAGACCTTATGAGCTTCTGCACCCTCTGCCCGGAGGTCCACAGCAACGCCGTCGCCCTTGGAGGGTGTCGGTTTCAAAATCACCTTTGCGAATGGGCAGGTCGTGGACAACATCGGCGGCAAGCTGTCCTCCAACGGAATTTATTATACTGACTCATCGGGCCAGATCAACATTTCCGGGGTGACCGGCACACTGGTATTTACAGAAGTTTCCAGTATTCCGGGCTATTTGATCGACGAAAACCGAAAGAGCCAGACCATCGTGGTCAACCCCAATGACCACCAGAGCGTCTACTTCTATAACCAGCCCATTGGAAATCTCGTAATCAAGAAGATGTCCTCCACCACCAAGGAGCCGCTGAGTGACGTGGTGATTCGCGTCACCCGGACGGACGGCACCGTCGTCGGAGAGTCCAATGGCGAGTTCCGAACGGACGAGGCGGGGTTCATCAAAATTCCTGTGGAACCCGGCAGCTATATCGTGCAGGAAGTAAAAAGCAAACCCGGATTCCTGCTGGATGACACGCCGAAAACCATTGAGGTCAAGGGCCCCGGCACCTACAATATCGAGCTGTTCAACCAGCCGCTGGGGTCCCTGGTGATCCACAAGTACAGCAGCCTGGACCGAAAGACGCCCCTGGCCGGAGTCCAGTTCAAAGTGACCTACGCCCCCGGCTGTGTCGTGGACAATGAAAACGGCAGCGTGTCCTCCAACGGTATCTATTATACCGGGCCGGATGGGACCATCACCATCAACGGGATCGTGGGCACAGTGGTCGTCACCGAGCAGGCCACAATTCCTGGGTACACCATTGACCCGGAAACCCGGAGCCAGACGGTGGTGGTGAATCCCGACGACGTTCAGAACCTCTATTTTTACAATTCGCCCAAGAATACGCTGATTATCGAAAAATACATCGAGGAGGAGGGCAGCAAACACAAGCCGCTGAAGGGTGTGACCTTCCTGGTCACCGATTCCAGCGGGGCCGTCGTCGGAAACAGCAACGGTGAGTTCATCTCCGGGGACGATGGCCGGGTGGTCATCCCCGGCGTGGAGCCTGGGTCCACCATTTCCGTGCGGGAAATCAAGGTTCCCGAGGGCGTGGTGCTGGACGGCATCCCCAAGACCATCAAAATCAGCGATAACGGGGCAAACATCCTCCGTTTTTACAACAAAAAAGTGGGGACTCTCGTGGTCAGGAAACTGGATAAAATCAGTAAGGAGCCGCTGAGCGGGGTTGAATTTGAATTGACCTACGCCGAGGGCGGCTATGTAGACGACGCCAACGGCCACCTCTCCTCCAAGGGCCTGTATACCACCAACGCCAATGGGGAAATTCGGGTTCCTGTAGTAGGAACGGTCGTAGTAAAGGAGGTCAAGAGCCTCCCCACCCACGTCATTGATGAGGCCACCAGAATCCAGACCGTCACGGTGAACCCGGCGGACACCCAGACGATCACCGTGTACAACGAACCCCTCTGCTCTTTGACGATCTCGAAAAAAGATGCGGTCAGCGGAAGACCTGTACCCAACACTGAATTTACTTTGAAAGACGGCGACGGAAACCTCATTGGCCGATATACCACCGGGGCCGACGGGACTGTGACGGTGACTGGTTTGATCCCCAATTCAACGGTAGTCGTGGTGGAAACCAAGGTCCCCTCCAATTATGTCCTCGATCCCACGCCCCGGACGATTATTGTCCGCAACGGCAGCAACAGCGTATCCAGCGGCGGGACCGCCAGCGGAGGAAGCTCCTCCGGAAGCGGAGGCAGCCACCTGGATGTGGAGAACATCCCCAAGACCACGCTGACCATCGAAAAGTACCTGGAAACCGAAACCGGCAATGTCCCCCTGAAGGGCGTCACCTTCCTCGTGACTGATAGCTCCGGGGCGGTCGTTGGCGGCAGCAACGGTGAATACATTACCGGGGAGGACGGACGTATCGTCATCCCCAATCTGGAGCCCGGAATCACTGTGACCGCGAAGGAACTCAAGGTCCCGGACGGCGTGGTGCTGGACTCCACACCTAAGAGTATTGAGATTAAGGGCGGCGAAGGTGGGCAGACGCTCCGTTTTGTCAACAAGCCTACCGGGTATCTTGTGATCAAGAAACTGGATAAGCTGACTTCCGAGCCGCTGGCCGGTGTAGAGTTCAAATTGAGCTATGCCTCCGGGGAGTATGTGGACGACAATTTTGGTCATCTGTCCTCCCTGGGGCTTTTTAAAACGGACGCCAATGGGGAAATTCGGGTCCCCGTCGTGGGAACCGTAGTTGTCGAGGAAAGTAAAACGCTGCCCAATTACACCATTGACCCCGGAACCAAACGGCAGGTGGTTACGGTCAATCCGGCGGACACGCAAACCCTCACCGTATACAACACCCCCGACACGAATTTAACGATCCAAAAGTACATTGAGGACCCGAACGCCAAAGGAACCGGCACTGAGCCGCTGGCTGGCGTTACGTTCCTGATCTGCGACAGCGGCGGGACGCCGCTGGGACCCAATAACGGTGAGTTTGTGACGGACCAGTACGGGCAGATTCGGTTAAGCGTGGCTCCCGGAACTACCGTCACTGCCAAAGAAATCAAGACCGCCAGCAATGAATTTGTGCTGGATTCCACGCCGCAGAGCATCCTCATCAAAGAGGGCGGCGAGGGTCAGCAGCTCACCTTTTATAACAAGCGCGTTGGCGGTTTGGAGCTGATTAAGGTCAGTGCATCCGATGAAACCAAGCGCATTCCCAACACCACCTTTGAGATTCGGAAGATGGATGGGGCCTTGGTTGAGACGGTCACCACGGATTCCACGGGCCGGGTACATGTCGATCTGGACGCCGGCGACTTCTATGCCGTCGAGATCAAGGCCGGGGAGGGTTTCAAGCTGGATTCCACACCCCACTATTTCTCCGTCCAGGACAACCAATGTACCACTTTGACGGTGACTAACAAAGCCTTCTCCGGCATTTTGATTCACAAGGTTGATTCCGTCACCAAGAAGGGAATCTACGGGGTTTCCTTCCTGCTGTATGACAGTACCAACACCCCCGTGGGCCAGTACACCTCTGATAATCAGGGATATGTGTACATCGAGAGCATCACCACGGCGGGCCGCTTCTACCTGCGGGAGCTGGAGAACGAGGGCTACATCACGGACACGCAGATGAAAACCGTCTATGTGAAGCCCGGAGAAACCACCCTCGTGGAGTGGGAAAACACGCCCATTTCCGGCCAGATCCAGATCATAAAGAAATCCGCCGACTACAATTCCACCAACGGACTCCCCGCCGGGACTCTGCTGGAGGGGGCGGTCTTTGAAATCTACGACAAGGCCAACAACCTCGTGGACACCATCCGAAGCGATGGCCGCGGGCTGGCCGTCTCCCGTCAGATCCCTTTGGGACGCTATACCATCCGGGAGGTCAAAGCACCGGCCAATTACGGTGTGAACGAGACGCCCCTGACGGCATACCTGGAGCACGAGGGCCAGATCGCCCGCTTCGAGGTGACGAACAAGAGTATGTCCACCGGCGTGTCCATCACCAAGACAGGCCCTGCCGAGGTCATGGCGGGCCAGCCCGTGCGCTATGTCTTCTCCAACATCGCCAACAGCTCCAACGTGCGCCTCGACAATTTCTATTGGAGAGACACCCTGCCTGCTGAGGTGAGACTGGAGAAGATCGTCACCGGCACTTACAACTTCCCCGGCGTTTACAAGATTACCTATCGGGTAAACGGCGGAGAGCCTCAGACCCTGGCGGACAACCTCTCCACCCAGAAAAACTACACCCTGGCCGCCTCCGCCACGGCCCTGGGCCTTGCCAGCAACGAGCGGGTCACGGAAATTATGTTCGTCTTTGGGCAGGTCCCCGGCGGCTTCGCCCAGGTGGAGAAGCCCATGATCCACTGCAAGGCAGTGTCCAGCATCGCCGCCGGGTCCTTTGTGAACAAGGCGGACGTGGGCGGCACCTACCAAGGCGTATGGGTCCAGGCGGTCAGCTGCTGGGTGACCACCGTCTACGGAAAGAAGCCCTCCGTGCCCAAGCTGCCCCGCACCGGCTACTAATTCCTTTTCCCCAGGCGATCCGCTTCCCGGCGGGCCGCCTGGAGTCCCTACATTTCTATCATATCATCAAAAAAGGAGACTGTCTATGCTGAAAATTGCCGCAACCGGAAACCTGACCAACGACGTGGAACTGAGGACCCAGGAGGACGGCAGGCCCTACGCCATTCTGCGGATCGCCTCGGACCGGCGCTACCGGGCCAAGGACGGAACCCGCCTCACCGATTTTATCTCCATCAAGGTCCGCGGCCCCCTGGCGGAGCGCTGCGCCGCCTTCGCCTATAAGGGCTGCAAGCTGGCCGCCGTCGGGGACTTCGAGACTGTTGTGCCCTCCGAGGACCCCGCCCGCCAGCCCGGCTTCCTCATCAAGGCCAGCGATGTGGAAGTGCTCTCCCCCAGAAAGGCGCGGGAAGCCGCCGGGGCCATTGACGCTGCCAGAGCAAACCAGGAGGCTGCCGCCTGCGGGATGCCCGAGAGCGAAATCGTTGCCTGATGCGGAACACCGGAACCGAGTACGGCAGCGCGGACCGGACTCCGGTTGTGCTGCCGGAACTGGCGGAACTGCTCCCCCCTCTCACGGGGGAGCAGCTGGCCGCCCTGGAGGCAGACCTGCTGAAAAACGGCTGTTATTCGCCTGTCATTGTCAACGAGGATATGGTCATCATCGACGGACATAACCGCCAGAGGCTGTGCGAGGAGCACGGGATTCCGTATAAAATGGCGGTGTTCTCGTTTGAGGACCTGCTGGAGGCAAAATGCTGGGCCATTGAGAACCAGCGGGGCCGCCGGAACCTGGAGAAGTGGGAGCTGGGCAAGATCGCCTTGAAGCTGAGGCCGGATATTGAGGCGAAGGCCAGGGCCAAACAGGCTGCGGCCGGAGGAGACAAATCTGGAGAGGGAGCGCTTTTGACAACATTGTCAGAAGCGCTCCCTCCTGTCAGCACGAGGAAGGAACTGGCTGAGTCGGTTGGCATTGGCGAGGTCACCATGGGTAAGGTCATGCAGATTGATGAGCACGCCCCATCCGCCGTGAAGGAGGCCCTGGACAGCGGAGACCTGTCCGTAAACCAGGGCTACAACATCACCCGGCAGGTCCAGGAGCTGCCGGAGGAGGAACGGGAGGAGGCCGCCTCCCAGGCGGTGGAGCTTCTAAAGGCAAAAAAGGAGGTCCAGGCCATCGACGCCGAGGCGGACCGCCGGGGCAAGATCGCTTCTCTCTTCTGTAAAGCCTTTGAGCGGGCCGTGCTGCTCACGCCCACGGAGGAAAACGTCCGTATCTGGGTGGAGAATACCCGTATGCGGCCCGACGAAATTGAGGATTCTGTCAAAGAGGCCCGTGAGCTGGCGGAGGTGTTCACCGCCATCGCAGACGTCCTGGAATGCCTTCTGCCGCAAGGAGAGGAGGCGTCTTCGTGAAAGAAGAAATCTCCGTCCGCCAATGGCAGGAGAAGTTTCGGGCCGGGGCCTTTGACCACAAGGACATTTATACGCAATGCAAAGCGGGCTGGTACGACTGGTTCTGCCAGGATCACGCCCTCTCGGGGCGGCTGAAAAAAATAGCTAGACGGCCAGCGCAAGACAAAGCGCTTCAAGAAAAAGGTGGACGCCAAGGCGTTCCAGGAGGCGCTCACTGCCCAGATGACGGACGAGCAGCCCGCGCCGGGGCAAAGTATTGAGGTGATTACCCTGGGCGAGTGGATGGACCGCTGGCTGGAGAGTTACGCCAAACCCACTGTGAAGCTGTCAACCTATTGCAGCTATGAGCAGTACATCCGTAGCCATATCAAGCCCCAGATCGGGATGCTCTATATGAACAGGCTACGGGTGGACGACTTGCAGGACTTTTTCAACGAGCGTCGGCAAAACGGAAATGTCAAGGGGCCGGGCGGACTGTCCCCTAAGACGCTGACCAATATGCGGAATCTCCTGCACCTGGCTCTGGACCAGGCGGTCAAAAACAAGCTAATGAAGGAGAACCCGATAGAAGGGGTCAGACTCCCTAAAAACGTACAGCGCGAAATGCGTGTTTTGAGCCGGGAAGAACAGGACCGGCTGATCAGAGCAGCGCGGCAGGCCCCGGAGCCTGCCGCGTTTGGCGTTATCTTCGATCTGTTCACCGGTTTGCGGCTGGGAGAGCTGTGCGGTCTGCGCTGGCAGAACGTTGATATGGAGCAAGGGACCTTCCAGGTCTGCGAGACGCGGAACCGGCTTCCCAACCATGACGATTCCATCGCGGCCTCCACCACCGTCAAGACGGTATCCTCCACCAAGACGGATCACTCCCGGAGGACAGTTTATCTCCTGGACGAGCTTTTCCAGGACCTGAAGTATTACAAAGAGATCCAGGACTCCATCGCTGCCGAGTATCCCGGCTACAATCAGGAGGGCTACGTGTTCTGCCAAGAGAACGGCCAGCCCTACGAGCCCCGGACCTACCAGGACCTGTTCAAGCGCTGCGTGCGGCAGGCGGGGATCAGGGATACAAATTTCCACGCACTCCGCCACACGTTTGCCACCAGATCATTGGAGCAGGGGATGGACGTGGTGACGCTCTCCCGGCTGCTGGGTCACACCAATCCGTCGATCACGATGGACAAGTACGGCCACGCCCTGGACGACCACAAGCGGGCCAGCGTCGGAAAGCTGGGCGGGCTCTATACCGGGGCGAAGAAACCGCCCTCCCCAAAAAGAGGGCAGGAACGCTGAGCGGTTTGCAAAGGGCGCGGAAGGATAGGCATCAGCGCCGTAGTGCAAACCCGAAAATAAGCATCGGATAAGCATCAGAAAAAATAGCCTGCAACTTTCTTGGCAGAAAAACCGCCGATTTCTTATGAAATCGGCGGTTTTGTGGAATACCACAACAATCTAGATCTTTTCTCGTAGGGAGATAACAAATGTAAAATTGACTTTTACTACAACTATGGGTTTCATGATTCAATATGTATTACAATTGTCAAATAACCCAGCATATATGACAAGAATTTAAAGGAGATTTTAAAATCATTTTTCCACAATCTATGCGTTAATGTCTGCCTTTCGATAAAACATTGCTTGGGATAAACTACACTTTTTCCGTAGGCTCTTTGAGGATTTCATTGGCAAAGATTTCGTGTTTCTTAGCGGAATCTTCTTTTTCACAATATAGTTTATCTTTTGTCAGTCGGTATAGGAAACCGTTAAGCTCAATTAGTCGAGGTTCTGTCTGCCCATGAAAATTAACCTGCTTAATACTATACCAATACACGGCTCGTTCAAGTTGCGCTATCAAGCCCTGCTGCGCATCAGATGACAGTGATTTAATTTGTGCGTCAGTGATCTTAGAGAATTTTTTTTGAGGCATGTTTTTGGGGCGAAAGCTTAGGATAGAAATATCGCATAGCCTGTTTTCTATACCACGAGGCGATACAATGAGTGGTTCGCCAATTGCCGCGATCAATTTGATAGGCCTCTTTGTATTGTAGAAAAGCATTATCCATATCCGCTTGTAGTTCATAGGCGCTTCCCAAATTACGAAGAAATTTTTCCCGAACCTTGCTTGGAAGATCGCTAGACAACTTTACGGCGGCCCTTTCAATAAAAATGGCCTCGCTCAGTTCTTCATCAGATAGTTCTCTGATGACATCGATATAGGTCGATCCAATATCATTGGCTAGATATGCCAAGAAACTTTGTTCCTTTCGGCTAAAAGAGGTTAACTCATCAAGGTTCCTCACATCGAGTATGGAGAACAGATGATAGCCAGCCTTTTTGTATTGCTTAATAGCTTTGAGTTTTCGTAAAAATCAAAAAGGGCAAAAATGGAAACTGCATCAAAAGTACAGCTACGATTTTATGCGGCAAAGCCGCGGATCTTCAGCTGCCGCTGGTTAGGCTTCAAAGGTTTGAAGTATC
>NZ_CATMPS010000048.1:0-17249 GCF_950073225.1 uncultured Oscillibacter sp. | reverse complement strand
AGGTGTGCCGGACGGGTATTGCTGGAGCTTGCCCAGGAGGCCGGTATTGAGGGGGTAGAATTGCTTTTGTGAATAATGCACAAAAAACAATTTTAGATTTTTCTGCATTTAACCCTTGACATTTTCTTGTCATCAAATACCTCCGTTTTTCTTGCGTTTTTTCTAAATTGTGCTACAATAGAACCCAAGCGTAGTAGGATGGGAGTATACGGATGGAACGTGTAAATGTGTTTGTGGATGAGTCCGGGAGCATCATAAAGGGCCCGCTTCAAAATGCGGATTTCTTTGTAGTTGCGCTGATCTTCACTGATAATGAGAAGTTTTTGAACAAAGTATTTAAGAAAAAGCGGCTTAAAATACTGACGGAAAAAGAGCTGGATCTGCTTCGTGCCACAAGGGAAATCAAGGGATCTGACATCAACGACAAACGCAAAGAGAGTATTTATTCCGCACTCGTTGAAAAATGCGGTGAGAATTTGGAAATAGGGGTTATTGTCCTGGATTTGCAGCACGCAGATGCTAGGCTAAAACAAAATTCCTCCCGTGCGTTCAACTTTTTGATTGCGCGGTATTTATCCAAATCTTATGTTGTTCACAGTAAATTCAAAGAAGCAGCTGCGATTTCCTTGTATGTGGATGAACGGAATGTGGCAACGGGTGCGAAATTCACGCTTGAGGAATATCTGAATACCGAATACAACATAGAGAATCCCATTTGCGAAGGGGACATTTCCGTCCATTACTTGGACTCTAAAAACCGTTATCTGATCCAATTAGCGGATTTTGTCGCAAATACATTCTATCGCGCATATAAGAAAAACGACCCGGATGCGAAAAGCAATGTTGAATTACTGAGAAAGGTGCTCTGCAATGGAAAGGTGTTCTATTTTCCGGTGCCGTACATAAAAGAAGTGACCGGGCATACTATATAATGCTGCCATATAAGTCCACGGAATGTACCAGTTTTGGCTTGGGAGAAATCCTGCATCCGTGGCTTGGCAGCAACAATAAATATGATTTTGGTCGTTGACAGCCCTTAGAATATTTGCTATAATGAACGTAACAAGATAAGTCCTCGTAATCTGCAAGAGATTGTAAGCGCTATGTGTTGGCGCCAGACCGGGGCATTGTTAGAGAGGCACTCCAGCTATGGAGTGCCTTTTGCTTTGTACAGGGCTTACCCAATGATCCAAAACGGCCCGCCCGCTCCGGCCCGTTTGCTGGCCTCATTCAGAATGATGGAGAGGTCCCAGCTTTTTTCGCTTCGCTTATAGCTGGCGGGGTCTGCTACCAGGATCTGCCCGCCCTTTACTCCCCGCAGGACGATGAAGTGACCGCCGGAAGTAAAGTGGCCTTTCGTCATGATAGCAACCACCAGCTTGCCGCTGCCGAGAGCGTCCAAGATACGCTGCGGCTCGGAGGCTGTACAGCCCTCCACTGGGAGCCCCCACGCTTTGGCCGCGTTAGGAATCAAGGAATGGTAGGAACCGCTTTTGCTGCACCAGCCGCCGTTCTTATAGGCCCACTCCGCCATCTCCACAGGGTCAACGATGTCGTCTGTCAGAGAGGATACCACGATGGACATAGAGGTGGGGCCGCAGCCATAGCCGCCGATGTTGTCTGTGCCATAGGGCTTATTGGCATACTGCTGGTCCAATTGGTTGAAATAGACCACATCCGTGACGCCATCCGTAAAGCGGACATTCCCCAGGGAGGGAATGGTAGCGCCGCTGTATTCGGTATACTGGAACATCCCATCGCCCAGGAATAGACTGAGGTTCTGGGCGTAATCATCAGCCAGTCCTTTCTGGGCCTCTGTCAGGTGGAATACTGCATCGGCAAAATACGCTTCTCCATTGTATTGGAGGGTATAGATGTACCAGAGCTCTTCTTTCGTTTCCACCACATCAGGAGTGTTCGGATCATCAGCCTCAACTGTCCGGGTCTCGCTGGTGCGGGTGTAGGAGTAGAGACTGCTCTTGCCCTGCCGGAGAACGGCCTGCATATCCGCCAGGGAGATGGTGTCCCAGGTCTCGCCCTTGGCGGCGCAGTATTGGGCGATAAAGGAGTTGGTGTTGCTGCTCATGTCGGAGGCGTAGGGGTTGACGACCTCGTAATTATCGCCGCCAGTGGTGGCAAAGTCCTGGGCAATCCGGGCCTCCGCATCAGTAATGCCCTCGCCCAGAATCTGATTGACCGCAAAGGCGATGTTATTGGTGTTCTGGACGATGGCGGCATTGTCATTGAGGATGGGCTGTCCGGCGCTGCCGCTGCTGGTCAGGCCGCCGAAGATCAGGGAGGGCAGCATGAGGACGAACAGCACCGGGAGCATGAGCAGAACAGCGATGGCAGCGAGGAACTTCTTACCGTGCTGCACGGCATACAGGGCAGCCCCTGCGGCGGCCCCGTATGGCCCGCCCACTGCCGCGCCCTTCGCGGCGGCGGAGATTGCCTTGCCGGTCTTTATGGCCCCGTGGATGGTCTGAGCAGTGCTGGCCGCTTGGGACAGACTGCTTTTTTCTTGGTTGTTCAGTTTTGGATACCTCCTTGCAGATTGGTAGATTTTATATGATAAAGGGACCGGACGCTAAAATGGAAAAGGCGGAGGCACCTGTCGAGGAACCCACGCCTTTTCAAAGGTATAAGAGGCTTTTTTATGTGAAAGCATGAGCCTCTGCTTCTGTTTTGGATACCTTGTAAATCGAGAGCCGTTTTGCTATAATAGGATAGAAATTTGAAAATATATTGTGAGGACAATACCATGGGTGAAGGGAAAAAACTTCAAATCCGCAACAGTACCGTTGACTTTCTGGTTTTTACCAAGGATGCGGAAGAAAACGGCATCGAGGTAAGAGTGCAGGAGGATACCGTATGGCTGACACAGAAAGCCATCGGCCAGCTCTTTGATATAGACCGGAGCGTAGTCACTAAACATCTCAAAAAGATATTTGCGGATGGTGAGTTGGAGGAAAATTCAACTTGTGCATTTTTTGCACAAGTTGCGGACAACGGAAAAACGTACCGCTATAAGTTCTACTCCCTGCCCGCCATCATCGCTGTGGGCTACCGGGTCAACTCCCAGCGGGCCACGCAGTTCCGCCAGTGGGCCACCAACGTACTGGAGACGTTCACGAAGCAGGGGTATGTGCTGGACAAGCCCCGGCTGATCAACGGACAGATCTTCGATCAGGATTATTTCGACCACCTGCTCTCCGAGATCCAGGAAATCAGGGCAAGCGAGCGGCGCTTCTACCAAAAGATCACCGACATCTACGCCACGGCGGTTGACTATTCCCTGGACAGCAAAATTACGAAGGATTTCTTTGCCTCCGTCCAGAACAAAATGCACTATGCGGCCCACGGCAGCACAGCGGAGGAGGTCATTATGGATCGCGCCGACCATACCAAGCCGTATATGGGCCTGACCTCCTGGAAAAATGCTCCGAACGGTAAAATCGTAAAGGCTGATGTATCCGTCGCAAAAAACTATCTCTTCCAAGAGGAAGTGCAGGAGCTGAATGAGATCGTCACCATGTATTTGGACTATGCCACCCGGCAGGCGAGGCGGCATATCCCAATGACTATGGCTGACTGGGCGACCAAGCTAGATGCTTTTTTACAGTTCAATGGGGAAGAGGTCTTGCAGGACAAGGGGAAAGTGACAGCCGCTATTGCGAAAGCCTTTGCCGAGAGTGAATTTGAGCAATACCGCATTATCCAGGATCAGCTCTACCAGAGCGACTTTGACCGGCTGATTGAGGCCACAGATATTTCTGATGCGCCAGAATAACAAAGACTGTAGATGATAAATAGATGGTTTATGCTTGTGACAACTGCCACTTCCTCTTCCACCGTGCCGCAGAGCCGGAGCGATGCCCCGACTGCGGCAAGCACACCGTCCGGCGGATGAAGCGGAGCGGCAGGAATATGAAGAGCGGCTGAAGGAGCCGAGGGAGATATAAAATGGCCCATTCATCGCAGCGTGAGCGGATCACGCAGTACATACAGGACACCTACGGGACTGAGGCGGAATACCTCTGGGCCGACAGCCCGGGCAATGCGATTTTCCGCCACCCTGCCAGCAAAAAGTGGTATGCTGCCCTGATGCGTGTCCTTCCGAAAAAGCTGGACTTGGCAGGGGAAGAAGTCCTTGATGTAATGGACATCAAATGCAGTTCCATGATGATCGGTTCCCTGCTTGCCACAAAAGGGTTTCTCCCGGCGTATCACATGAACAAGAACCACTGGATCTCCATTGTCCTGGACAATTCCGTTTCTGACGATCAGATCATCCCACTGCTGGAACTGAGCTATGACAGCGTTGCGCCCAAACGGCGGAAGAAGCGTCCTCAGCCAGCGGGGGAATAAGCCCGATATGCTGGGCGAACCGGGTTAGGAGGAGCGCAGCCATGAAAATGCCCTGGAGCCGGGAGGCCGTTCGCATCCTCCCCACGAAAATTGATTTGACCGGACAGCCCTGGTACCGAAATGCTCTGTTGCTCCATGTTCGCGGGAACGGCGCTTTGCGCTGGGAAACCCGCGCCTTGCCGCCAGAGGCGGACTATTATGAATCGGCCCGCTGCCTCACTCTTCGAAGCACACCGCTGCTGTCAGGGCATTTTGCCGCATGGGAGACCAGCGAAAGCCGGCTTTGCACCGGCTGGGGCTTGGACACAGCGGAGTGCCCGGAACTGGATGCCCTGCGCGAAACCCTCAACGGCGGCTTTGCCCGGCTGGAGGACGCCGTTCCCGCCCTGTCGCCCCTGCTGGAACTTCTGCCAGAAGGTGTCTACGTGCTGGCTGAGAGCGACGCCTACCCCACAGACGGCGATGGACAATTCTTTTGGGACGTGCCTGACCGTCTGAAAATTTGTTCTGCCACCGCCCTTGTCTGTCTCGTTGATGATGACTACGACTACAACTACGAATGTCTGCCTCCAGTGTTCCTCTACCCCTCCCAGCGGCGGTCGCGGCTGGATATGGAGCGGGTGGAGTATTACAGAACACGCTTCCAGCAGGATGGCTCCCTGCCCCATGGGATCGCCCTCTATGTGGGGGCAGGGGGAATGTCGGTGCTGCTGGACGGACACCACAAAGCGGCTGCCGCCGCCCTGTTGGGCCGAACCCTGCCCTGCCTGACGGTGTTGCCGCTGGGATATTACCGGCTTGACAATCCGAAACAGTCAGCCTGCTTCGGCCCTATTGTGGTTCCTGTTGAGGACATCAGCGGCGTGAAGCTGCCGAAGGAACCTTGGCGGTACACCAAAGGCTCCGGCCCTTTGCCGGAGGGTCGTCTGGAAGACGCAGAGCTGCCGGAGGCGCTGTTGGCCGCCGGGAATCGCTATCCTACCGCCGAGGGGTATGCCCTGGTGTCGGCGGCGGAGATCGGCTATCCCACGGACAGGGAACTGGAAACCTGGCTGACAGACCCCGGCCTCTACCGGCCCCAGCTGCGTGGGGCGCTGGTGGTTCTGCGGAGCCGTGGCGATCCCCGCTTAAAGGACACCGCTCTCCGGTGTGCCGCTGTCGGGGATGCGCATTGCAGCCTGAAAACGGAGGCGTTCCAAGTTCTGGCGGAACTGAAGGGCGACCCGGATGTGGAAGCCTTTTTCATTGACTATTTCGTGATCCTGGAGGAGCCTTCCAGCGTTCATGGCAGCGCCCAGGACTATCTGACACAGATCGCTCACAGCTTTTGGGATTAGAAAAACTCGTATAAGCAGAATAGAGAATAGATTTGGGAGAGTCAACTAAATGCTGGATTATACGCGGTTAGCATCAAACAGTCTTTTAATTGGCGCTGGATGGACACCATCCTATAAGGGCCTTTTACAAAAGCATTTATCGCATCTTGATTGGAGATTTCCGCCACAAGTCCCACCAGACGCTATATTTGAAAGTGCCAAAGAAATTATTGATGCTTTGGATGGAATAGTAATCAAGAATCAGTGCTCAAAACTTGGTGTTGGTTCATCCTGTTCTGCCATTGAGTTCGATTTTTTTAATTACGATGCCTCTGTATACCCAGAACTAGAGGCAGTGAGTCAGAAGATTGGAAAGCGTGCTGTCTATATCGGAATAGGATATGACATAATGGGGGATTGGCTGGTAGATGAAACTGGAATACTGTATTTCCAAAACAAGATTTACAATAGACTTTCGCCTTTTTCAAATAGTATCTATGATTTTTTAGAAAAGGATATTTACAGGTGTGCAGACCTGTTTCATTGATTCATCTACCCCATCTGCAAATCCTTTAAGACGGGAGACACGTCAAAACGTCTTCCGTCTTTTGATATGCCTCCAGAAAACTTTTGATAGATAAAGGCAAAACCAGCCAGCTGTGCGTCTAATAGACAGAAAGGAGGGAGGACATTTGACCGAACAGGAGTACATCCGCCGGGCGGAATCCTTAAAAGAACAGCTCTACCGCACCGCAGCAGTCTACTTGGGCAGTCCTTCCGATGCTGTGGATGCAGTGGATGAAGCGTTCTACAAGGGCTTCCTGGCCTACTCGAAGCTGCGGCAGCCGGAGTTTTTCGATACCTGGCTTACCCGCATCCTGATCAATGTCTGCAACAGTGAACTGCGCCGGCGCAAGCGGGAGCTGGCCGTGGCCGAACTGCCCGAAACGGCTCAGGAGGAATTTGACGCCCTGCCCTTGAAGGAGGCGCTGCGCCGTTTGCCAAAGGATCTGCGGGAAGTAATCATCCTGCGCTACTTCACCGGCCTCACCCTGGAGGAGACGGCGCAGGCCCTGGATATTCCACGGGGTACTGTCTCCACCCGCCAGAAGAAGGCCCTATCCCTGCTCCGGCTGGAGCTGACTGACGAATAGAAGGAGGTTGTCAGATGGAAAATCGAACTGTAGAATTTCAGGCCATGATGAACGAATTGGCCTCGCCTCCTAAGCAACTGGAGGACAGTATGCAGCGTGCCCGAAAGCGCGCTCGGCGCTCCAGGATGCTCCGCCGCTTCTCCGCTCCCCTCGGGACCATTGCCTCGGTCGCCGCCTGCTTTGTGCTGATGGTGAACGTTTTCCCCACCTTTGCCCTGGCCTGTGCCGGAGTACCTGTCATCCGGGAGCTGGCCGCCGCTGTTGCGTTCTCCCCCAGCCTGTCCGCCGCAGTTGCCCACGACTATGTGCAGTATATTGGGCAGTCTCAGACGGTGGATGGGGTCAAGGTAGACCTGGGATACGCCATTGTGGATCAGCACCAGATGGTATTCGTCTACTCAATAGATGGGGGCAGATTCTATACCAGCCCGAAGCTGCTTGATGAAAACGGGGATCATATTGCCGCCTCTTACTCCACATCCATTGCCAAAGGGGATATGAGCGGGCAATCAAACGGCATGGAATCCATGATCCTCTCCTTCAGCGCACCGAGCGACCTGCCTGAGCGATTCACCATCAACATGTATTTCCGTGCGGAGAAACAGCCGGAGACACCAGCCGCGCCCGCTGCTCCACAGGCATCCTTGGGCGAGTCTATGGAGAATTGGGCCGATCCGAGAAATGACCCCGGCGTGCTGTGCTTTACCTTTGATGTGGCCCTGGATATGAACCGCATCGCCCGGCCCATCACTGTCCCGGTGAACCACTGGATGGAACTGGATGGACAGCGCATCCAGGTGGAGCGGCTGGAATACACGCCCACCCGCACCATCCTCTATCTGGGCGAGGATCAGGCCAACACCGCCTGGCTCAAATCGCTGAAATTCTGGTTTGAAGACCAGTCCGGCCACCGGTATGATGATAAGGACGGCTCTCTGGTTTCCAGCAGCACACTGGAATCCCCATCTCAGCTCACCTACTATTTCCAGAGCTTCTACTACGACCCACCCAAGGGACTGACCCTGTGCGTTGATAAGGCGGAGTGGCTGGACAAGGATGCGCCCCATGTGGTTGTGGATCTGACCAGCGGCGAGGCCACCGGCCTGCCTGCGGGTGTGGAGCTTGTGGATGTTCACCCCGTCGGAACCGGCGTGGAGCTTACGATCCTGTCGCCAAAACTGCGGGAGCAGTTTGCCCAGAGCTTTTCCCACACCTATTGGGACCCGGAGGGCGGCGAGCATAAATGGCATCAGGTGTCTACCATTCGCGTGGATGCCGAGGACAGCGACGATGGAGAAGCCAAACACAAAGAGGTCTTTTACCTGGACAACTACTCCTGGGACGCTGTGGAACTGGAATTGAGCTATACCAGCGTAGCCGAGTATGTCGAGCCTGTTCGGGTGCCGCTGACAACTGAATGATAAACCCTCAGAGGAGCTTCTGCCTTCCATTGCTCCAGCATGATGGTTCCAGGCGCAAATTCTTTAGGAGGCGTTTGTAACTCCAATTTTGTAGGTGTCCCCGCGACCTGGCAATAGAATCGTTTTGCTCACGGCAAACAGGTTCTGCCGTAATTATCGCTCACTCCAAATAGACGCCGGAGTAGATTTCGCCGATGTTAAAGCGAAAGCAGAGCAGGAGGTCCGGGGCAAATGCGCCGCAGGCTCCGTCCGCAATCATGGAAGCAGCCTGTGTCCAGAGATATGCCGGCTTGTAGGGCCTGGGATGGATCAGTGCGTCAAAAGCATCGGCCAAGCCCACCACTTGAACCCAAGGAGTAATATGGCGGCCGGACAGCCCGTCTGGGTAGCCGCCGCCGTCCCAGCGCTCGTGGTGATGGCGGCAGACGTCGCAGATCAAATGAAAATCCTCCCGGCTGGAGAGGGCCGGGTCTTCCGCCAAGAGGCGGCAGCCCTCTGTGGTGTGGGACTTCATGATGGAGAACTCCTTCGGAGTCAACGAGCTGGGCTTATTCAAAATCGCCTGGGGGATGGCCCGCTTCCCAATGTCATGGAACAGGGCCAGCTCGGAGTAGTGGTCGATGTCCTGCGCAGACATTCGCGGAATGGCTTCATCGCTGGAAAACACTAGGAGCAGACGCTTCGTAAGGTTCCGAAATTGTGCGCTGTGCGGTGTACTATTCAAAACAGTTTCCTCCTGTCAAGTCTGAATTGTCACGAAAAGTCCGCTTCTTTTTCTCTCTTTCTGCCATTGCTTTTCCATCAGTATCCAGCTACAATATCTAGCAGTTGCGAAAAAAGTCAGCGGAGGATGTTGTGTCATGGAAGTGAATTATGATCCCCTTTGGGACGAGCGTGGCGAGCTGCGGCGGGGCTGTACTGTTCGGGAGGCCCTGGACTGGCTGACGCGGCATGGCAGTCACAGTGCTGGAGAGAGCGTCTACATCAACGGCGTCAGCTACAAGCTGGGTCGCCTGCTCTATGGACCAGATAGGCCAGAAATTGCGGACAAGCCCATCTCTCGCGTCTATGACGGCTATTACCGACAGCTGAATTTCAACGTTTAATTGAGGAACTGCCCAAGAACAAGCCCGCCAAAAATGCCGAAAAAATCCGCTGTTCCATAACAGCCGCTTCAATCGAACCCGCCGGGTTTTGTGACGGGAAGGCCCGGGGAACGTCGGCCCGTTCAATCAAAAGCGCTGAACGCTCCAAAATAATACGATCCATTTCTTGTTCCTTTCTTGCATATCAAAGAAAATCTTGATATAATGAAAGCATGAAATAAACCACCGTTTAGTGATTGAGGTGAATTATGGGGCATCAAGAAAGTCTGATATTTTGCGACACAAAACGAGATATGATTCGTCTGTGCAAGATGCTTAACAAAGCAGCGGCCGATACATCAGAGAATGGGTTGGAGTATGCGGAGCTTGATATATTTGAGGTCGCACGACTCAAAAAAGATATAAAGACATGGTTCCCAGGCCAGAAGAATGGTCCCATTTTCCCAAAGGGCTGTTATTTTGTCTGGTGGGGAGGAGAGCGCGGTCCTCAAACGCAGGACGAGTTTCTGGATTCTCGCTACACAGGCCAGATACCTTATTGGAATACAGTTTTTGCTGAGTATATCATTCCGCAGGCCACCGAATTATTGAATGGAATTGAAGAGGGCCGCCCCGGAACTTTTCAAGAAAATGAGTGGATACACACCTTCCATCCTGGCGAAGATAATCAAATATCTTTGGATTTAATCGAACAACTATAGCAAGATGGTAAAAGGGGGCGGCCCTTCGGATCCGCCCCCTTTTGGCTTAATAGCCGGTCTTGGGGAGCTTGGGGATGCTGGGGGTGGTAAGTCTGCGGATCACCGTGACCCAGGAGCCCTGGGCCGTCTGCCAAGTGCCCTGATACTTGCCTCCGGCGTCGGCCCGGTTGACGAGCTGATAGCCGTTGGCCGCCGTGCCGCTGACGGCGACGGTCAGGGTGGGATTGCTGGTAGACTGGAAGCCCACGGGGACTTTGCCGAAGTCGAAGTAGACGTCGGTAACAACTTCTCCGGCCTGGGTGGGAATCGCGCTCAGGCTGAAGGAGTAGGCGCTGGTGGTGATCAGATTGGACGCCAGGACCTGATAGGTGCCGGAGTAATTGGTCTTGTACAGAATCCGGTAGTTCAGCCGGGCACTGTAGGTGCCGGTGCTGATGACCATGGCCCGGGCGGCGTCGGTGGGAATCCGATCATGCCAGTAGAATTCCTCCAGCGCCACGTTGCTGGTATTCGCAATGGTAAAATCGTAGCGCATCTGGTTCCCCGCCAGCACTTCAGCGTTACCCCGCTTCGTGATAGTAACGCCCAGCCCGGCGGGTTTGTCGTAGTCGCTGACCTTGATGATCTGGCCGGAATACTCCAGCGTTTCATCAAATACGGTTTTGCTGACCTGCCAGTAGGCCGGAGCAGTTACCTCTTTGATTTTGTAACGGCCCAGGGGGAGCGGCTTGGAGGCGGCGATGCCCCTGGCGTCCGTGGTGATGTAGTCCACCACTTTGTTGCTGCGGGGGTCGCTGATCTCATAGACCGCGCCCTGGAGGGGCGTTCCCGCCGGAGTGCCCGTGACCTCATTATACTCGGCGGCGTACTTCATCACCTGGATCTGTCCGGTGATAGGGGTGTTCTCCCACTCGATTTCGATGGTCTTGCCGGGCTGGACATAGATGGTCTTGTACTCCTTGTCCAGCTCGTAGCCGGGAGCGGCCTCCAGCTCACGGAGGTACAGGCGGCCCTTGCCCTGGACAGTCAGGTCGTCGATGTAGATATAACCCTCGTTGTCCGTTGTGTATTCTCCGATGGGGTTCTTATTTTCATCATACAGAAGGAATTTCACGTCATAAATTCCATCTCCGGTGACGGAGTTGATTTTATGAATGATGATTCCCGAGAAGGGGGCGTTGGTCACGGTGAGGGTGGTGGTCTCATTGTCCCGGATGGTGAAATAGTGGGGCGTGGCATCAATCTTGAAGCCCTCGGCGGCTTTCAGCTCCACGGCGGAGTAGTCACCGGCATCCAGGTCAACATGGACCCGGCCGTTCTCTCCCGTGGTGACGGTTTCAATGAGAGCGCCGTCCATCCCTCTGATCTCAAAGGTGACGCCGGGAATGCGCTTGGTTTCGTCGCTGGCGCTGACCTTGATGAGCTCCAGACCGCCCACAGGGGCATTATAGAAAGTGAGGGTCTGGCCCTCGCCCTCCTTGATCTCGATGCTCTTGGGCGTCCCGTCCAGCACGAACCCGTCCACCGTCTTGGTCTCCTTGGCGGTGATGACCGTTCCGGGCTTTAAGCCGGAAAGCGTGATGCGGCCATATTCGTCGGTCCGGTAGATACCCTGGTTGGGCCCGACGTAGGCGCCGCTGCTGTCGGTGATAAGGAACTCGACCCCGGCCAGGGGCTGGTCCTTGGTGCCCGTCACCAGCTTCTGGATCGTGAGGGTAGTCCCAGGTACGTTGTAGAAGGTCAAGGTCTGGGTATCCGCCGGATTCACCTTGACGGTCTGGGTCTGCGTGGCCGGGTCGATGGTGTAGCCCGGCAAACACTTTACCTCCTTGACCACGATGGTGCCGGTGACCCCGCTGATGCGGATTTCTCCGGCGTCATTGGTGGTATAGCGGCCGTTGCTGGAGAGGTGCCCATTGGCGGCGTCCACATAACCGCCTTCCGCGTAGGTCAATTCAAACTCAACCCCCGCCAGCGGCTTGTTCGTCAGCTTGTCCAGTTTCTTGATGACGAGGGTTCCCGCCATTTTGTTGGTGAAGCGGAGGACCTGCGCCTCACCCTCCTTGATGAGGATGGACTTCGGCGCGCTGTCCAGCACCACGCCCTCCGGGACCTTGATCTCCTTTGCGGTGACGGTGATTCCGGGAGTGAGGCCCGGGATGACCACGCAGCCGTTTTCATCCGTGGTGTATTCGCCGTTGCTGTTCCCCACGAATGCGCCGGAGGAATCCGTGACCAGGAAGGTAACGCCCTTCAAGGGTTCGTTGCCGGTCTCAGTCTCCAGGTACTTCTCGATGGTGAGCGTGTTCGCCGGAATGTTGTAGAACGTCAGGGTCTGCGTTTCCTGCGGATTCACCGTGATGGTCTGGCTCTCTCTGCCCGGTTCGATGGTGTAGCCGGGCAGAGGCCGAGTCTCTTTGACCACGACGGTCCCGACGATGCCGGAGATATGGATTTCTCCGTGGTCATCGGTGGTGTAGAGGCCCTTGGAGGATAGATGCCTGTTGTCCGTATCCACATAGCCGCCCTCGGAGTAGATCATCTCAAACTCCACACCCGCCAGGGGCTTGCCGGACTGCTTATCCAGCTTCCGAATGACGAGAGAACCGGCGGGCTTATTCCAGAAGGTCAAATTCTGCGCCTTGCCAGCCTCGATCTTGATGCTCTGGGGCCGTCCATCCAGCACATAGCCGTCCACGGTCTTGATCTCCTGGGCGGTGATGGTGGTCCCAGGCTCCAGCCCATCCAGCACGATCTCGCCCGCGTTGTTGGTGTAGTAGACGCCTCCATCGGGATTCAGAGGCTTGCCGGAGCCGTCCACCACCTTGAAGGCTACGCCGGCCAGAGGCTCATTGGCGGTGCCCTCAATGTATTTGTGGATGGTCAGGGTCATCTTGGGGTCGTTTTCAAAGGTGAGGTCATTTCCACCGGAGTTTCCTCCGCTGGAGCCGCTGCCGGAGCTGCTTCCGCCGGAGGAGTTGCCTCCGCTGGTCCAGCTGTTGCCGGAGCCATTTTTCACGATGATGGTCTTGGGCGTCGTATTGAGGACATAGCCGTTCGGGACGCGGGATTCGGAAACCACCACCGTGGAATTGGGGATGAGGCCCGTCACCACGACGGTCCCGTCCTTCCCGGTGACATAGCGGCCCAGAATATTCCCGTCCCCGTCTTTGACCGTAAATTCCGTGTTGGGTACGGGTTTCCCTGTGACAGAATCCAGTTTCGTGAGAGTGAGGGAGCACATAGGATCATTGTAGAAGCGCAGGGTCTGCGTGTCCTGGGGATTGACCACGACGGTCTGGCTCTTGTCATTGGAGCCCATGACGTAGCCGTCCGGGCATTTTTCCTCCGTGACGACAAGGGTTCCGACGACGTTGGTAATTTTGATCTGGCCGTTGGAATCGGTGTGATAGATACCATTGGAGGACAGCTTGCCGCCCTCGGTATCCACTACCCGCCCGTCGGCGTAGAGGACCTTGAATCGTGCGCCGGCCAAGGGGGCCTTGGTGACGGAATCCAGTTTCTCGATGATGAGGGTTCCGGCGCGTTTGTTCCAGAAGGTCAAACGCTGGACCTCGCCGCCCTTGATCAGGATGTCCTGGGGCGTGCCGTCAAGGACAAAGCCGTCCACCGTCTTGATCTCGCGGGCCTTCACCGTGGTTCCCGGCTCGATGCCGCTGAGGACGATTTCGCCAGCCTTGTCCGTGTAATAGGTTCCGTCGTCAGGACCGACCGCCGCTCCAGCGCCGTCCGTAACCTTGAACCCAACACCGCTCAGAGGCTCGTTCTCGGTACCCTCGATGAATTTCTGGATGATGAGGGTGGTCCCGGGCTGGTCATCAAAGATCAGGCCGTTGGCTACGCCGGAGCGCACCACGATATTCTTCGGAGTCTGATCCAGAATATAACCCTTCGGCGCTTTCTGCTCAGAAACCATGATGGTGGCATTGGGCCGCAGGCCGGAAACCGTCACGGTACCATCAGTCCCGGTGGTGTAAAGTCCATTGTTGGGGCCGACCACATGACCGTCGCTGTACTGGACCAGGAACTGCCCTCCCGCGAGGGGCTTGTGCGTCACCGCGTCCCGCTTCAGGATGGTCAGGGTGCAGAGGGGGTCGTTGTAGAAGCGGAGGGTCTGGGTGTCCGCGGCATTGACCACTACCGTCTGCGGAGTGGGGTCCTTCTGGTAAAAGTCCGGGGCCTTGTCCTCAGTTACCACCAGCGTGCCGGGCAGGACCTTGGAAATCACGATCTGGCCGTTCTGGTCAGTGGTATAGAGGCCGTTGGAGGAAGTCAGGCCCTCGTTGTCCGGCAGCAGTTCGCCATTGGAGTAGACAATTTTGAACCGTGCGCCCGCCAGAGGCTGCTTTGTGATCTTGTCATATTTCTCGACCACGAGTCCGCCCTTGGGGGTATTAGTCACGATCACGGTTTGGGTATCCCCGTTGGGCCCAATCATGATATTGGTACTGGGCGCGTCCATGACATAACCCGCCGGCGCTTTTACCTCAGTCAAAATCAGCGCCCCGGGAGCGAGATTGGATACCCGGATTTCGCCGTTGCTGTCCGTGGTGAAAACGCCGTTTTGGGTAAGGGTGGCGGAACCGATCACGCCGTCCAGGCCGACCTCACAGCCTGCCGCCGTGGTCAAGCGGAACTGAGCGCCGGGGAGGGGCTGGCCGCTGATACTGTCCCGTTTCTGGATGATCAATTTTCCCTTGGGTTGGTTCTTGAAGGTCAAAGTGACCGTGCGGCCCTCCTTGATTTGGATGGTCTGGGACTGCGTGTCGATGATGAATCCGTCCGGGGCCCGGACCTCAGTCACGACGACGCTCTTTCCGGGCTTCAGCCCAGAGATCCGCACTTCGCCGTTTTCATCGCTCCGGTAGATGCCGTTGGAATCACCGATGAGCGTTCCGTCTGCATAGGTGACTTTGAACTCGGCGTCCTGGAGGGTGATGCTGGGATTGACAGCGCAGACCTTGCGGATCAGCAGATTTCCGTCCGGCGCATTGTCAAAGCGGACCGTGACAACGCTCTGCTCACCGCTGTCGGCCAGGTATACCGTTTCGGAGGAGTTGATGATGGTGTACCCGTCGGCGGGATCGACCTCTTCGACGATATAGGTCCCACTTTTTAGCCCGGTCCAGATACAGGTGCCGTTTTTCCCGGTCACCTTCTGGCCGATGACCGTGCCGCCGGTGCCACTGGTGCCGCCAAGGAAGCGGAGCTGGAAGGTGCAGCCGGGCAGGGCCTCGTGGGACACACTGTCATATTTCTCGACGATAATCGCGTTCAGGGGCTCATTCTGGAAGGTCACAGTTTTGCTCTCGTTTCCGTGGAGAATGACGGTTTGCGTAGTGGGTTCCTTCATCTGGAATCCAGGGGCCGGAGCCACCTCGGTGATGGTGTACTCACCGGGGTAGAGCTTTTTGCCCTGCTCGTGGAGCTTGATCTCACCGTTGGCATCTGTGAACAGGTAGCCGTAGTCCGCGGAAGCGGGGGCGTCGGAGGCTTCACCGTTGGAAGTGTAGGTCACATGGAATTTCGCGCCCTCAACCGGCGCCCCAGCGACAGAATCCTCCTTGAAGATCGTGATCTGGGGCTCCTTGCGGTTGCGGAACACCAGCTCCTTCACATCGCCGGGGTTCAGGCTGATGGTCTGCACCCGGTCGGCGTCCTTATCCGGCAGGAACCAGGGCGACGGAACGGAAATCTCCGTGACCCGGTACGTTCCGGGAACAACGTATTTCGTCACTTTACCGTCGGGCCCGGTGGTCCAATCGTCCTGATAGTCGCCGTTGATGGCCTCCACCCTCAGCACAGTGCCGGGGATGGGCTCCTTCGTGTCGGCGTCGATTTTCGAGAGGGTCAATTCGGGCTTCTTGAGATTTTGGAAGATGACCTCTTTTTCATCGCCGCCGTTGAGGGAGATGGTCTGCGTGGGTTCGTCGCTGATGTAGTAGGGCTCCGGGACGGACTGCTCCGTGATCTTATAGGAGCCAGGAACGACCCGCAGCTCTGCGGAACCGTTGGCCTCGGTAGTTACCTCGTGGCGATAATCTCCGTCGATGGCTTCCAGCAGGAAGACGGTGCCGGGGATTTTTTTGTTGGTGCCCTTCTCGACCTTCGAGATTTTGAGCAGGGGCTGTTTCAGGTTGTCAAAAATCAGCTCCTTGCTGTCTCCGGCCTCCAGCCAGATCGTCTGGGTGGGTTCGTCGCCGACGACCCAGGGGTCCGGGACGGACTTCTCCGTCACTTCATAGCTGTCCGAGGGGATGGCGGTCAGCGTGGCCTTGCCGTCCGGGCCAGTAGTTATGTCATTGTGGTAGCCAAGGTGGATGCCCTTGATTTCAAAGTGAGCCCCGGGGATCACATCCCCGGTCTTGGCGTCCCGCTTCAAGATCGTGAGGTTAGGCAGCTTCTTGTCCGCCGCCGAAACGGTGACGGTGCCACCGCCGTTGATGGTGGCTTGGTCAACGTGGGCAAACACCGGTTCCGTCAGCTTGGCGAAGGGGGACGGCGCGGAGACCTCAACGAAGGCATACATACCCTCAGTCACGTCCGTCACCGTGATGGAGCCATCTTCCTTGGTAGCCTCGGTGCCGATGATTTGCCCATCCCTCAAAACATTGAACACCGCACCAGGGAGGGGATTGTTGGAATCGTCCAGCTTCATGAGCTTGATTCTGACCTTGCTGTCATTCTCGAAGATGAGAGCCACATCGGACTTTCCATCCCACATAAAGGTCTGCCTGACCTTGGCGGGGTCCGGGCTGAGGCTATAATTCTCCGGCGGAGTGACCTCCTCCGCCACATAGCTTCCGACGGGCATGGTGTCCCAGGGCACGTCGGTGAGGTAGCCGCCCTCGCGGGACATGAAGGTGCCGGAGAAGTTATTGTCTACGCCGGTGATTTTGATGATAGCCCCGGCCAGACCCTTCGTCGGGTCGTCAGCGTCCACTTTGCGGATACTGCCCTCTCCGGTGATGGTCGTGCTGTCCCGGAAAGTAACCGTAACCGTGTTGCTGCCATTATTGGGAAAGGTAAATATATAAAAGAAAACTAACAAAAATTTCCAATTATTTCATAATTACGTGTATATCTCCATCCTTTACAATGACCTTATCAATGAATATCCGTGCAACCTTTTTCTTTTCTTCCATATCGTAACTGTCCCAAT
>NZ_CATMPS010000047.1:0-18297 GCF_950073225.1 uncultured Oscillibacter sp. | reverse complement strand
AGCTGTACAATCTTCTCGGACATAGTTTGCAGTCTCCTTTCAGAATGGTGTGTCGCAACTTCATTCTACCAGAGCTCTGCAAACTATGTCTCTTTTTCTTTTTGCGAAACTTATTCTACCTTATCCCCGAATATCCAAGAGGTAGGAAATCCAGCCCGAAAATCGGATATTTCCACGCTCTCGGAAATGCGGCAGAACGGCTCGTAGATAGGAAGAAGCGATAATAGAAACCGCCTTACCCGCAGGGGCAAAACGGTCAGGGAGGTATATTCAGTTTCCCGCAGGGGGGATAGCCGCGAAGCGGCGCAAGGGGCAAGGCCCCTTGTTCGGAGCGCAACGATGCAAACGGCCCTGGCTTTCGTAAGTCAGGGCCGGGCCTCACAGAGCGCACAATATATGGTCACAGACCATGTATAGAAGTGCGCCGTCAAGGATTTTCATCGCTCCGATAAACTGGAAGTTATCGATCGAATAGCCCTTCTGCGATCAGCAATTCAAGAACACGGGCCTCGCGTTCAAACATCATCGGATTATACGGACTCTGTGTCACATGACGGTTTTTCCTGATCGCAATATCTGGATCAACATACTCTAATACATAGGCTTCTTCCGCTTCATAGCCGTCAAGCTCTTGGGAAACGGCTTCATCTGCACTTTCACAAAGATAGTAATAGTTATCCTGAATAAAACACTCCGTTTCGTCCTGGTCGCTTCTTTGAATTCGATGCACATATCCGTATTCTTTGACGGTATCCGGCAGGACGACTAAACCCGATTCCTCACGAGTTTCCCGGATCATCGCATCCACAGGGTTTTCGCTGTCCTCGATTCCGCCACCCGGAAATTTGTAATAGTCGTACTTAATACTATGAACCATTGCGATTCTTTTACTTTTAATCATGATACTTCTGGCAGAGTTGCGGACAAACGAATGGGTGCATTTGTCGTAGTCCTTTTTGTCCATTTCGAACAACAGTCTCATGGCGACCTCCATAATCATAAATCCTGATTTGTCGTTCTGCATCCATGCCAAGTATAGCACAACAATGGAAACAAATCAACCAGGCGGCGAGGATAGTGTAGTAGTTCCCTCCCTGCCGGTTTATATGTTGACATAGCATGAGTATCTGCAAGCGCAGGCTGTCAGTGTGTATCCTTAAACAAATTACACATCTGTGTCATGTCCTGCTCCTTCCTCCGGGACGTACCCCGGCTCCAAAATAAAAACGTGTCGGCCTGCCGAAATCGGCCTCGGCGATTTCGGTTGCCTACCGTGGGCACAATCACTGTTGGTTGTCAAGGGTTGGAGCGGAGCGGAAAGCAAAAAATTTTCCAGGCTCTTCGGAACCTGGAAAAATTTTTGCGGCCCTTGACGGCCAATTGTTATTGTGCGACCGCCCCGGCCCATGGCCGGGGCTCCTCATTCTCTCGTCCCCGCCGTGCAGTCTGTAACACATTCCCCAGCCCGCAGCTGCTCCTCGAGCACATTTCTTGTGTGACATCCTTTTCCCAGGGTGTCAAAAAAATTCTTGACATCTGCCAGCTTGCTGATTATTCTAATTTACTGCAAATTATTCTTGACTTCTGGCCAGGCCCGCCAGAAACCGGGCCGCGCCTGAAAGGCGCGGCCCCAGCTCTTTACATATGCTCCGGCGCGTCCACGCCGATGAGGGCCAGTCCGTTTTTCAGCACGATCCGCGTGTCGTCCGCCAGCCGCAGCCGGGCACGCGCCAGGGCGGGAGCCTCCTCCCGGATGTGGCAGGCGGTGTAGAAGCGGTGGAAGCAGCCCGCCAGCTCCATCAGGTAGCGGTTCACATGGGAGGGGTCGTAGTTCTTCGCCGCGGCCCGGATGGTATCCGGCCAGGCGGCCAGCTGCTTGATGAGGATCTCCTCCGCCTCCGCCGTCAGAAGGCTCAAATCCGCCTCGCCGGGAGCGGGAACCGCCAGGCCTTCTCCCGCCAGCTTTTGGGCCAGGGAGCAGATGCGGGCGTGGGCGTATTCCACGTAGTAGATGGGGTTCTCCGAGTCCTCCCGGACGGCAAGGCCCAGGTCAAAGTCCATCTGCGTGTCCGGCTTGGCGTTGAAGAACCACCGGGCGGCGTCCACCGGCACCTCGTCCAGCAGGTCCGAGAGGGAGATGGCCTTGCCGGTGCGCTTGCTCATCTTCACCAGCTCCCCGTCCCGGAGGAGCTTCACCAGCTGCATCAGCACGATGTCCAGCTTCCCGCTGCCGTCCAGGCCCAGGGCGTCCAGGGCTCCCTTCAGCCGGGCCACATGGCCGTGGTGGTCCGCGCCCCAGATGTTGATCACCCTGTCGAAGCCCCGGGTCTCGAACTTGTTGCGGTGATAGGCGATGTCGGCGGCGAAGTAGGTGTAGAAGCCGTTGGCCCGGCGGAGCACATCGTCCTTCAGGTCCAGCTTCTCGATGTCCTTTTCCTTCTTCCCGGCCTTGAGGAGGTTTTCCCGCATGATCTGGGCGGTTTTCAGCCACAGGGCCCCGTCCTTCTCATAGGTCCACCCGGCCTTGGTCAAAAGCTCCGCCGTCTCCGCCACCGCGCCGCTGTTGTGGAGGTTGGATTCGTAAAACCAGGTGTCGTATTCAATTTTATAGCGCCGGAGGTCCTCCTTCATCTTGGGCAGGTTGACGCTCAGGCCGTACTCCGCCATGTCGGCCATCCAGAACTCCTCCCGGGTGGCGCCGGGGAAGTCCTCCATTTTGGCCAGGAAGCCCTTGGCCAGCTCCCGGATGTCGTCGCCCTGGTAGCCGTCCTCCGGGAAGGCATAGCTGTCCTCCCCAAAGGTCTGCTGCATGCAGCGGGCATAAATGGACCGGGCGAACTTGTCGATCTGGTGCCCCGCGTCGTTGACGTAGAACTCCCGGCTGACCTCCGCCCCGCAGGCGGAGAGCACGGAGGCCAGGGTGTCCCCCAGCACGCCGCCCCGGGCGTTGCCCATGTGCATGGGGCCGGTGGGGTTGGCGGAGACGAACTCCACCATGATTTTTTGGCCCTTGAGGCTGTCGGAGCGGCCGTAGTCCGCCCCCTCGCGCTCCACGGCGGCGCAGACCTCCTCGTACCACTTCCCGCCCAGCCGGAAGTTCAAAAAGCCCGGCCCGGCGATTTCGGCGGAGGCGAAATAGCTCCTCTCCAAATCCATGTGGTCCAGCAGGGCCTGCGCGATGGCCCGGGGGGGCTGGCGCAGGGCCTTGGAGGCCGCCAGGGCGAAGGTCGTGGTAAAGTCTCCGTTGGCGGCGTCCCGGGGGACCTCCACCGGGGCGGCGGGGACCTCCGCCTGGGGCAGGGACCCGTCCCCGGCGGCGGCGCGGTAGGCGGCCATGGCCAGGGCCGCGGCCTGGTCCTTGGCGTTTTGTACCATGTTCGTCATTGATAAACCCTCTTTCTTTCCGGCGTCTTTTGTATCAGGATTGCCCGTTTTCCCGGGCCTCATGCTTTCTTCTCACGCGAATTTTAAAGGCGTTGCGCCCGGTGGCGGAGTGGTCCACCGAGATGGAGTACCACAGGTCCAGCAGTCCGCCCCGCTCCGTCAGGCTGTGGCGCAGGCGGCTGGTCTGGATATCGATGGCCAGCTCGCCGAAGGGAGTTTCGTACAGGGAGGTGTGCTGCTTTCCCTCCTCAAAAACCATCTGGGAGTTCACGCTGCCAGTCCGGCTGAGAATCACCTGGGGGCCCCGGACCTCGAAGCTGGTGGTGGTGCCCTCCAGCCCGGTGAGCTCGCTCTCCTGATAGGAGAGGATCAGCCCCCCCTCTCCGGTGGGGGTCAGGGAGCCCTCGGTCACAAGCTCGATGCTGTCGGGCTCCATGTCCTCGAAGTGCTGCTCGGACCGGATGGTCAGCAGGACGGGAAGCCCCGCTTGATTCCGGTCAATCATATCAATATTGGTCAATGTCGATCCTCCGTGCCATGTGATGGATGTCCTCCTGCAAAAACAGGGAGGCCGCGCCCTCGAAATCCTCCGAGCGGTCGCTGACGTAGAACTCCGCTCCGCCCCGGCTTTCCGACGGGGCCCGGAGCCCCCGGGCGGTGAGAAGGCGCTTGAGCTCGAAGGCGGACTCCTCCCCGGCGGAGATCAGGGCCACCCCCGGGCCGCAGATGGCGGAGAGGATCTCCTCCAGCAGCGGGTAGTGGGTGCAGCCCAGAATCAAGGCGTCCATCCCCCACTCCAGCAGGGGGGCTAAGTACTCCCGGGCCACGGTCTCGATGACCACGTCCCCGGTTTGGAAGCGGCCGTTTTCCACCAGGGGCACGAACAGCGGGCAGGGCTGGCAGAAGACCTCCACATCCGGGTCCAGCCGCCGCAGCGCCGCCTCATAGGCCCCGGAGCGGACGGAGGCCAGGGTGGCAATCATGCCCACCCGGCGGTTTTTGGTCATAGCCAGGCAGCGGCGGCAGGTGGGCTCCACCACGCCGACAATGGGCAGCTCGTTCTCCGCCTGGAGCACGTCCAGGGAGGTGGTGGAGATGGTGCCGCAGGCGATGAGTACCGCCTTGAGGTCAAAGGACCGGAGAAAACGCAGGTCCTGCCGGGCGTATTTCAGCAAGGTCTCCCGGGACCGGCCTCCGTAGGGCACCCGGGCGGTGTCGCCGAAGTAGACCAGGTCCTCCCCGGGGAGGATGCGCCGCAGGGCCCGCACCGCCGTCAGGCCCCCCAGGCCGGAGTCGAACACGCCGATGGGCCGTGTATCCATTGTTTTTCCTCCTCTCGCCGGGGGGGGACGGAACGCCCCCCGCCGCAAGTCGCTCTGAGTTATGTATTATACTATGAGACGCCCGTTGCCGCAAGACAGATTTTAGTCTTTCTGCCCTCTTTTTTATATGGAATTTTTCTTAAGAGTCTGTTATAATCATGCCGTATGCTGAAATCAACTGCCGCCGGCGCTGTTAGGAGGGGCCTGTTCATGAAAATTGAGTTGACGGAACGGCAATACCGCTATCTGCTGGACCTGGTCTACATAGGCAATTGGGTCCTCAATTCCACCCGGGAGGACGACCGCATCAAAGAGTACGACCAGGTGGAAAGCCAGATTTTTTCCCACTGCCTCCGCCACGGCATGGGAAAGCTGGTGGAGCTGTACCAGGGAGAGCTGATTCCCTCCCGGGCCTTTGCGGGCGGCGGCATCCACGAGGCCATTGAAAATTATGAGGACGTGGTCTTCTATGAGATTCTCGCCGAGGAGCTGGCCCTGCGGGACCTGGACGGCGAACCCTTGACCCGGGAGAACTACGGGGCTTTGATGGAGCGAATCGACACCTACCTGGACGAGTTCGACGAGCATGGGACGGAGCACATCTCCATAGATCTGGACGAATAGGGCCCGCCTTCCCGGGGCGGCCCTGAAGGAAAAACGCCTGGCTGGGTTTGGACCGGCCGGGCGTTTCTTTCTGCGGCCGGCGCGGCTCTCACGCCCCGCTGTGCGCACATAAAATACATTTGTCCGCTGTACAGAAATGCACAAAGAGCGCCTCCGGGGAAACCGCTGTTTTGGCGCAGTTACTGAAATCGGGGGAACCGGGCGGTTTTTCCCGGCGAAAACGTTGACAAGCCTTTCTTTTCGCTCGTATAATGAGGGCCATGAGAGCGCTGTAGGGCCTCCCAGCGGGGTCCTGCCGCTCTTTTTTCATTCAAGCACGAACGGAGTGTTTTTTATGTCATTTGCCTCGCCATTATACAGCCCCCGTTTTGAGCACGACGCCTGCGGCATCGGCGCGGTCGTGGACATCAAGGGACGGAAGTCCCACGAGACGGTGGACAGCGCGCTGAAAATCGTAGAAAAGCTGGAGCACCGCGCCGGAAAGGACGCCGCCGGAGAGACCGGCGACGGCGTGGGCCTGCTGCTCCAGGTGCCCCACAAGCTGATGGTAAAAGCCGCCGGGGACCTTGGAATCGCCCTGGGGGGTGAGCGGGATTACGGCGTGGGGATGTTCTTTTTCCCCATGGACCGCCTGAAGCGGGCCCAGGCAAAGAAGATGCTGGAGATCATCGTGGCCAAGGAGGGCATGGAGTTCCTGGGCTGGCGGGACGTGCCCGTCCGGCCCGAGGCGCTGGGAGAGCGGGCCCGGTCCTGCATGCCCCATATCAGCCAGTGCTTTGTGAGGCGCCCGGCGGATTGCCCCCGGGGGCTGGATTTTGACCGGAAGCTGTACGTGGCCCGCCGGGTTTTCGAGCAGTCCAACGTCAATACCTATATCCCCTCCTTTTCCAGCCGGACCATCGTCTATAAGGGCATGTTCCTGGTGGGCCAGCTCCGGCAGTTCTACGCCGATTTGACGGACCCGGACTGCGAGAGCGCCGTTGCCCTGGTCCATTCCCGGTTTTCCACCAACACCACTCCCTCCTGGGAACGGGCCCACCCCAACCGCTACATTCTCCACAACGGGGAAATCAACACCATTCGGGGAAACGCGGACCGGATGCTGGCCCGGGAGGAAACCATTTTCTCTCCTGTCATGGACGAGGATATGGACAAAATCCTGCCGGTGGTGGACCAGAGCGGTTCCGATTCCTCCATGCTGGACAACACCTTGGAATTCCTGATGATGAACGGCATGGAGCTGCCCCAGGCGGTGATGCTGTGCATCCCGGAGCCCTGGGCCCAGGACCGGCGAATGGACCGGGAGAAGCGGGACTTTTACCATTATTACGCCACCATGATGGAGCCTTGGGACGGCCCCGCCGCCATCGTCTTTTCCGACGGGGACACGGTGGGCGCCGTGCTGGACCGGAACGGCCTGCGGCCCTGCCGGTGGTATCTCACCGGCGGCGGCAAGCTCATCCTTTCCTCCGAGGTGGGGGTGCTGGACGTCGCTCCGGAAACCATTGTAAAAAAATCCCGCCTCCAGCCGGGGCGGATGCTGCTGGCGGACCTCCGGGAGGGGCGCCTGGTGGACGACGGAGAACTGAAGGCCCGCTATGCCGCCCGCCGGCCCTACGGCGAGTGGCTGGACGCCAACCTGGTCCACCTCCGGGATTTGCCCATCCCCAACAAGCGGGTGGAGACTCACCCCCAGGAGCTGCGGGACCGGCTGTATAAGGCCTTCGGCTACACCTATGAGGAGATCAAGGACGCCATTCTCCCCATGGCCCGGGACGGCGTGGAGCCCACCAGCGCCATGGGGGTGGACACGCCGCTGGCGGTGCTCAGCGAGCGGCACCAGCCCCTGTTCAACTACTTCAAGCAGCTCTTCGCCCAGGTGACCAATCCCCCCATCGACGCCATCCGGGAGGAGATTGTCACCGACACCACGGTCTACGTGGGCCCCAGCGGGAATCTGCTGGAAGAGAAGGCCTCCAACTGCACGGTGCTTCAGATTCAAAACCCCATCCTGACCTCTGTGGATTTGATGAAGATTCGCCACATGAACCGCCCCGGCTTCCGCGTGGAGACGGTGTCCCTGCTTTATTACAAGGGTTCTCCCCTGGCCAACGCCCTGGACCGGCTGGTGGTGAACGTGGACCGGGCCTACAAAAAAGGGGCCAACATCGTCATCCTCTCCGACCGGGGAGTGGACGAGAACCATGTGGCCATTCCGTCCCTGCTGGCGGTGAGCACCTTGGAGCAGCACCTGGTCCGCACGAAGAAGCGGACCGCCGTGTCCATGGTGCTGGAGAGCGCCGAGCCCCGGGACGTGCACCACTTTGCCGCGCTGCTGGGCTACGGCGCCCAGGCCATCAACCCCTATCTCGCCCAGGAGTGCGTGGAGGAGCTGGTGGCCCTGGGGATGCTGGACAAGGACCCCGGCGCGGCGGTAAGCGACTACAACGGCGCCATCCTCCACGGCATTGTGAAAATCGCCTCGAAAATGGGGATCTCCACCATCCAGTCCTATCAGTCGGCCCAGATATTTGAGTGCGTGGGCATCTGCAAAGAGGTGGTGGACAAGTACTTCACCAACACCATCAGCCGCGTGGGCGGCGTGGGGCTGCGGGAAATCGGCGAGGGCGTGGAGTGGAACCATAATCAAGCCTTCGACCCCCTGGGGCTGGGCTTCGACCCCACGCTGGATTCCATAGGCGGCCACAAGCTCCGCTCCGGCCCGGACAAAGAGGACCACATGTACAGCCCCCGCACGATCCTTTTGCTGCAAAAGGCGGCCCGGGAGGGAGACTATGAGGTCTTCAAGGAGTACTCCGCCCTGGTGGACTTCGCGGAGAAGCCCCATACGCTGCGGGGCCTGCTGGACTTCCGCTTCCCGGCGGACGGGGGAATCCCCATCGACGAGGTGGAGCCGGTGGAGCGCATTTTCCGGCGCTTTAAGACCGGGGCCATGAGCTACGGCTCCATCTCCCAGGAGGCCCACGAGTGCATAGCCGCCGCCATGAACCGCATCGGGGGAAAGTCCAACTCCGGCGAGGGGGGCGAGGCCCGGGAACGGCTGAACGGCGAGCGCCGGTCCGCCATCAAGCAGGTGGCCTCCGGCCGTTTCGGCGTCACCAGCGAGTACCTGGCCAGCGCCGACGAAATTCAAATCAAAATGGCCCAGGGGGCCAAGCCCGGCGAGGGCGGACATCTGCCGGGGAAGAAGGTCTATCCCTGGATTGCCAGGACCCGGTGCTCCACACCCGGCGTGACGCTGATTTCTCCGCCTCCCCACCATGACATCTATTCCATCGAGGACCTGGCCCAGCTGATCTACGACCTGAAAAACGCCAACCGCCGGGCCCGGATCAGCGTCAAGCTGGTCAGCGAGGCGGGAGTGGGCACCATCGCCGCGGGCGTCGCCAAGGCCGGGGCCCAGGTGGTCCTCATCTCCGGACACGACGGCGGCACCGGCGCGGCCCCCCGGAGCTCCATCCACGGGGCGGGGCTGCCCTGGGAGCTGGGTGTGGCGGAGGCCCACCAGACCCTCATCCAGAACGGCCTGAGGAATCAGGTGGCCATCGAGGCCGACGGCAAGCTGATGACGGGCCGGGATGTGGCCGTGGCCTGTATGCTGGGGGCGGAGGAGTTCGGCTTCGCCACCGCGCCTCTGGTGACCCTGGGCTGCTGCATGATGCGGGCGTGCAGCCTGGACACCTGCCCGGCGGGCATCGCCACCCAGGACCCGGAGCTCCGCAGGCGCTTTTCCGGAAAGCCGGAATACGTGGTGAATTTCATGACCTTCGTGGCCCGGGAGCTGCGGGAGTACATGGCGCGCCTGGGCATCCGCACGGTGGACGAGCTGGTGGGCCGCTGCGACCTCCTCCGGGTCCGGGAGAAGCTGGTGACCCGCCGGGCGGAAACCCTGGATCTGAGCGGGCTGCTGCAAAATCCCTATGGAGAGAAAGCGCCCCACTTCGACCCTGCCGCCGCCTATGATTTCCATTTGGAGCGGACGGCGGACATGAGCGTCCTTTTGAAGAAGCTGGGCGGAACGCTGAAAACGAAAAAGACGGGACGGCTGGACGTGCGGGTCTCCTCTACGGACCGGGCCTTCGGCACCCTGTTTGGCTCCGAGATTACCCGGACCCGCGGAAACGCCCTGCCGGAGGACAGCTATGTCGTCACATGCCGCGGAGGAGGCGGGCAGTCGTTCGGGGCGTTCATCCCCAGCGGGCTGACGCTGAAGCTGGAGGGCGATTGCAACGATGGGCTGGGGAAGGGGCTTTCCGGCGGGAAGCTGATTCTCTATCCGCCGGCAGACGGCGCGTTCAAGCCCGAAGAGAATATCATCGCGGGAAACGTGGCCCTTTACGGGGCCACCGGCGGCAAGGCCTTCATCAACGGAATGGCGGGGGAGCGGTTCTGCGTGCGCAACTCCGGCGCGTCCGCCGTGGTGGAGGGCGTGGGAGACCACGGCTGCGAGTATATGACCGGGGGCCGGGTGGTCATCCTGGGGCCCACGGGAAAGAATTTCGCGGCGGGCATGAGCGGGGGCGTCGCCTACGTCCTGGATGAGAAGCACGACTTGTATCTCCGGCTCAACAAGGAGCAGGTCCAGGCCGGGGAAGTGACGGAGCAGCACGACATAGCGGAGCTCCGGTCCCTCATCGAGGAGCATGTGGCCGCCACCGGGTCCCCCCGGGGGAAACAGATCCTGGCGGCCTTCCAGTCCTATGTCCCCTGCTTCAAAAAGGTTATGCCCAGGGATTACGACCGGATGCTCCGGGCCATGGCCCAGTGCGAGGAGCGGGGCATGGCCCGGGAGCAGGCGGAGATTGAGGCGTTCTATTCTGTGACACGGGGTTAAGGAGGTCCACCGATATGGGAAAAACAACTGGATTTTTGGAGTATAACCGGCAGGAGGCCTCCAGCCGCCCGCCGGAGGAACGGGTCCGGGACTGGGAGCCCTTCCGCATCCCCCTGCGGCCCGCGGTCCGGCGGGAGCAGGGGGGCCGGTGCATGAACTGCGGCGTGCCCTACTGCCAGGCGGGGATGGAGTGGGAAGGAGGGACCTTCGGCTGTCCCCTTCACAACCTGATTCCCGAGTGGAACGACATGATTTGGGCGGAGAACCCCTTCCACGCCCTGAGCCGTCTGCTGAAGACCAACAATTTCCCGGAGTTCACCGGGCGGGTCTGTCCCGCTCCCTGCGAGAGGGCCTGTATCTGCGGGATGTACGGCGATTCCGTCACCATCCGGGACAACGAGCTCAGCGTCATTGAGGACGCCTTTGCCGCCCAGGCGGTCAAGCGCCGCCGCCCGCCCCAGTGGTCCGGAAAGAAGGTCTGCGTGGTGGGTTCCGGCCCGGCGGGCCTGGCAGCGGCGGACCAGCTGAACCACCGGGGTCATTCCGTCACGGTGGTGGAGCGGGAGGAGCGCTGCGGCGGACTTTTGACCTACGGCATCCCGAATATGAAGCTGCCCAAGGACATCGTTCAGCGGCGGGTGGATCTGATGACGGACGAGGGCGTCAGCTTTGTCAACGGCGTGGACGCGTCGGACCCGGCGGTAGCCCGGCGGCTGCTGGGGGACTATGACGCGGTGATTCTCTGCTGCGGCGCGGAGCGCCCCCGGTCCCTGGGCCTGGAAACGGAGGGCGTTTCCGGCGTTTGCTACGGAACGGAGTTTTTGAAAGCCGCCGTGGAGAGCCGGCAGTTCGGCAAGGCGGCCCCCGCCGCCCTCTCGGCGGAGGGCCGGGACGTGGTCATCGTGGGCACCGGCGACACCGCCGGAGACTGCGTGGCGACGGCCCTGCGGCAGGGGTGCCGGTCCGTGGTCCAGCTGGTGCGCCGCCCTGAGGCGGACTACCTGAAAAACGGCGTCCTCCCCCAGGACTACGCCCATCAGGAGGCCGTTTCCGTGTTCGGGGCGGACCCCCGGCGGTTTGGCGTTCAGATAAAAGGGCTGACGGCGGAGGACGGCGTGCTGAAGGCCGTGACGACCACGGACGGGGATACGCTGCCCTGCGGGCTGCTGATTGCCGCCACCGGCTTTGCCGGGTGCGAGGGCGGCGTGTGCGAGGCCTTCGGCGTGGATTACGGCCGGACGGTCCACACGGAGGAAGGCGGCTTTGCCACCAATGTGGAGAAGGTCTTCGCGGCGGGGGATATGCGCCGGGGGCAGTCCCTGGTGGTGTGGGCCATCGCCGAGGGGCGCACGGCGGCCGCGGAGGCGGACGCCTATCTCAACGGCTGCACCAATCTTGTGCGGGTCGTTTGAAGGGGGCTTTTCAGCGTTCCTTTTCCATCATGATTTCCAGGATGGTCCGGTCCGTCTCCAGCATCCCCGGCGCGCTGACCCGGCCCATGCTGCGGATGGCCTCCTCCGGCGTGGCGCCGCAGATGCCGTCGGTGGACCGGAGGACGACGCCGTCCATGGCCAGGTACGCGCACATCAGCGCGGCATTGGCCGCCGTGGCCAGCTTCAAGGCGCAGCCGGTTTTTCCGCCGTCGCAGACCATGCCGGTGAGGTCCCCGCTCATGTTGATAATCGTCCCGCCGATTTGCTCATCGCCTCCGCCCATCAGCCAGACCATGGCGGCGGAGGCGGCGGTAGCGGCGGAGACGCCGCAGCCGCAGGTGGCGGACAGCTTCCCGGTGAAAAGTTTAATGTAGACGTTCAGTGCGTGGGCGAAGGCCAGGGCCTTTGCCAGATGCTCGTTGGAGGCCCCCAGGTGCCGGGCCATTTCCGCCACGGGGATGACGGCGGTCAGGCCGTGGTTCCCGCTGCCCGCGCTGCTCATGACGGCGTAGGGGCACCCGCTCATGCGCCCCTCGGCGCTGGCGGCCACCCGGGCCATCGTGCGGCTGAAGAGGTTGTCTCCCATGGCGCCGGAGGCCAGCTGCCGTTTCAGCGCCCCGGCGATTCCGATGCCCGGGTCGTTTTCCAGCCCGAAATCCGCCAGGCGCTCGTTCATGTCCACGCCTTCCAGCATAAAGGACAGCTCCTCTTCGGAGCACTGCTCCACCAGGGCCCGAATCTCCGCCACCGTCATGGCTTTCAGCCCGTCGTGAAGCGCGTCCCCCGTCCCGGCGGACCAGGGCTTTTCAAACAGGACCTCACCGTTTTTCTGGGTGAGTACGATGTTGGAATGCGTGCCCCGGATGACGCTGACGCCGGTTCCGTTGGAGGTAACCACCTCCGCCCGGGCGTAGAGCTGGGCCTCCTCGTGCCGGATGGACACCGCAACGCGGCGCTCCTCCACCAGCGCGATGGCCTGGCCGGAAACCGCGCCGGTAAGGTCCTCCAGAAGCCGCAGGCCCTTTTCCGGGTTGCGCAGGCCGGCCCCCAGGGCGGCGGCGTACCGCAGCCCCACTTTGGGGAAGCCGGGAATACCCACGCTCATGCCGTTTTTGTAGATGCCGGGATTGACCTCCAGCTTCACGGAGACGATTTCGCCGCCGGCGGCGCGGGAGGCGTCCGCTGCGGCCAGGGCCGCGCAGACCGGCTCCGTGCAGCCCAGGGCGGGGACCACCTCTTGGCGCAGCAGGGTCAGCAGTTCTTCCTTTGTAATCATGGGAAAGCTCCTCTCTGTAAACAGTTTTGTGTGCCGGTTCTTTCGTGATATTATAAAAGCAAATCCTGTGCCGGATATTTTTTTCGCTTTTTCTCCAAAATTCCTTGCAAAACGGCGGAGGCTGTGATTAACTGGTGCAAGAAATTGGTTAAAGGAGGAGTAATATGCCGGGCAAAAAGAAAATCTCCGTCATCGCTCTGGACCCCAGGGCGGGGGAATCCTACAAATCCGACATCGCCCAGCTGTTCGCGGACGCGGCGGACATCTCCGTCTTCTCCATGCTGGACGGCAGCGCCGCCGGGGTGCTGGACCGGGCGGATCTGTTCGTGGCCTCCACCGACGCCTACGGCTCCCCGGAGGAGCTGATGCGGCACATCCCCATTGACAGCCAGACCATGGCGGTGGAGGTCTCCTTCCGGTGGAGTGAGCTGCGCAGGCTCAAGGAGCTCCCGGCGGGGAGCCGGGTGCTGTTCGTCAACATGACCCAGACCATGGCCCGGGAGGCCATCGCCCAGCTGGAGCAGTTCGGCGTCACCCACATCCAATGGATTCCCTTTTATCCCGGCGCGCCGGAGGTTCCGGACGTTCACATCGCGGTGACGCCGGACGAGCTTCGCTATGTCCCTCCGGGAATGGAGACGGTCATTGATCTGGGCCAGCGGGTGTGCACCTCCGGCATGATGATCGAAATCGCCCTCCGCCTGGGGCTGGAATCCCTGCTGGAAGGGCCCGCCTTTCAGCGCTACGCCCAGGAGGTGGCCACCAGCAACTACAGCTTTGACCGGATGTTTGCCCGCTCCATCCGCCTGGAAAGCCAGTTCCACATTTTAATGGAGAGCCTGGAGGACGGCGTGGTGGGCGTCAACGAGAAGGGGGAGATCTTCGCGTGCAGCCGCCACGCCGAGGAGATGACCCTGGTCAGCGCCCCTTTGATCCAGGGACGGCGGTGCGAGGAGGTGTTTCCCTACATCCCCTTCGTCCAGTGCATGCAGGGCCGCCGGACCCTGCCCGCCAAGGCGGTGAAGGTGGGCGGGGTGAACCTCAGCGTGGAGGTGGTGCCGGTGATCCGGCAGAACGCCTGCATCGGGGCCTTCGCCCTGCTTCAGCGGTTCAACGACGTGGAGGCCCGGCAGAGCGAACTGCGCAGCCAGCTTTTCCACAAGGGCCACTACGCGAAATACGGCTTTGCCGACGTGGTGGGCCGGTCGGAGGCCATTGTCAAAACCAAGGAGACCCTGGGCCGCATGGCCCGGAGCGAGAGCCCCGTCCTGCTCATCGGCGAGACGGGCACCGGGAAGGAGCTCTTTGCCCATGCCGTCCATCAGGCGTCCCTCCGGTCGGACGGCCCCTTTGTTCCCATCAATGTGGCGGCTTTCCCGGAAAACCTGCTGGAGAGCGAGCTGTTCGGCTATGAGGAGGGGGCCTTCACCGGGGCGAAGAAGGGGGGACGGCCCGGCCTTTTCGAGCTGGCCCACCGGGGGACGCTCTTTTTAGATGAGGTGGAGGGCATGAGCCCCGCCCTGCAAATCAAGCTCCTCCGGGCCCTCCAGGAGCGGGAGGTCATGCGGGTGGGGGGCAACCGGATCATCCATGTGGACGTCCGCATCGTGGCGGCTACCAACGAGTCCCTGGAGGGGAAGGTCCGGGAGGGCTCCTTCCGCCGGGACCTCTACTACCGCCTCAGCACCCTGCCCGCCCTCATTCCGCCCCTGACGGAGCGAGGAGACGACATGTTTTTGCTGACGGAGCATTTCCGCCGGGAGCTGGGGGGCTCCTTCCGCCTGACGGAGCCGGTGAAGGACTTTTTCCGCCGCCACGCCTGGCCGGGGAACATCCGGGAGCTGCGCAACGCGGTGGAGTACTTTATTTATACCGGCCATGAGGACATTGGCCTGGAGGACCTGCCGCCCACGCTGTTCCTCTCCGGCAGCGCCGCCCTTCGCCATGGCGCATCCCCGGATTTGGAGGCGGCGGAGCCCTCCGACGCCTTCCACTTTCTCCTCTCCCGGCTCTACGACGCCTCGGAGTCGGGGGCGCCCATGGGCCGGGAAAGCCTGCTGAAACAGGCCCGGGAGGCCCACATCCCCCTCTCCCAGCGGGAAGTCCGGGACATTCTGGCGGACATGGCGGCCCAGGGCCTGGTCCGGGTCAGCCGGGGCCGGGGCGGCAGCCGCTTGACACCCAAGGGACGGGCACGCTGGGAAATGGTTCAAAATAAAGAAGATTGAACCAATTAAATTGATTCAACCAATAAACCGCCCGCCGCAGGATGGGCGCGCCATATTCGGCGCATAAAACTCCGGGATAGAACTTGGCATGTTGCAAAAATCTATCCCGGGGTTTTTGTGCGCCTCTCCAAGTTTACAAGAGATTCGCGGAAAATCCAAGGGCTCCCTGCTGTTTGGCACGGTTCCTGCTTTAATAATTTGCCAAACGCCGCGAGCATGCGATCATTTCAGAAAGGATGCGAGACGATGCAGTACGATTTTGACCAGGTGATAGACCGCAGCAAAAACCTCTCCGCCAAGTACGACGAGCGGGGCAAGAAGTTCGGCAGGGAGGATGTGATCCCTCTGTGGATTGCGGACATGGACTTTAAGACCGCCCAGCCCATCATTGACGCCCTTAAGCGGCGGGCGGAGGAAGGGATCTGGGGCTATACCGCCCGGCCCGCCGGCTACTTCGAGGCCATCCGGGACTGGCAGAGCCGCCGGAACGGCTGGGCCCCGGACACGTCCCTCATGAGCTTCTGCCTGGGAGTGGTCCAGACCCTCAGCGCCATGATTCAGCTCTATACCCCCCAGGGAGGCAATGTCCTGATTCAGACCCCGGTTTACGGCGAGTTCTACGACATGGCGGAGTTCGCCGGGCGGAGGGTCATCGAAAACCAGCTGGTGGAGCGGGACGGCCGGTGGACCGTGGACTGGGCGGACCTGGAGGAAAAGCTCCGGCAGGCGGATCTGTTTTTGCTGTGCAGCCCCCACAACCCTGTGGGCATCGTCTGGCCCGAGGAGGACCTCCGCCGGATGATGGAGCTGTGCCTGAAATACCACGTCCTGGTGGTCAGCGACGAGATCCACTCCGACCTCATCTTCCACGGGAAGAAGCACATCCCCACGGCCTCTCTCTCTCCGGAGATTGCCGCCAACGTGGTCACCGGCATCTCCGGCACCAAGACCTTCAACCTGGCGGGCCTCCAGGCCAGCGCCGTGGTGTTCCCCAACCGGCATATGAAGGAAACGTTTGACCGTTTCTGGATGAACATGGACATCCACCGGAACAACGCCTTTTCCGTCACCGCTATGGAGACGGCCTTCCGGGAGGGGGAGGAGTGGCTGGAGCAGCTGCTGCCCTATCTTTCGGAGAACTTTGACTTCGTGGTGAACTACTGTGAGCGGCACATTCCCAAGATCAAGACCTACGCCCCCGACGCCACCTATCTCATGTGGCTGGACTGCCGGGCGCTGGGCCTGAGCAACCGGGAGCTTCACGACTTCATGATCGAAAAGGCCCGGCTGGGCCTGAACGACGGCTGTGCCTTCGGCCGGAGCCTGAACGGTTTCATGCGCCTGAACGCCGCCTGTCCCCGCAGCGTGCTGGAGCGGGCGCTCCACCAGCTGGAGGCCGCCGTCAGCAGCCTGTGATCCCCCTCCCGGCGGAGGTTTTAAGACACCAAAGAAACGAGAAATGGAGATGTTATCATGGCTACGCAAACCGGAAAGCAATCCCTTAGGCTTTTTGTCAAGAGGAACTTTTCAAGGGATGGGAAAAATCAGGCGGGAAAAGCCCCGTGGACGGTTAAAAGCCGTTTTTGGGGGCGGGTAGTATAAAACCCTTACCCCGCCCCGCGCCGGGGCTTGGAGCGCCCCAGGAAGCCCGTATTCATGGGGATTTGGGGGCTGTGCCGCAAGCCTAAATGTCCACGCCTGCCGGTTACGCATTTGCCCTTATCCTGTTCTTTGGGAGAGGCTGGGGGCGCGGGGGCAGAGCCACCGCAAAACCTACCGTCAGCCGCCGCAGTAGTGCAGACGGTTTTGCCGTTAAAATGAAGCGGACGAAAGCGGGGGGCAGGATTGTCAAATCCTGTTCCCCGTTTTCGGCGGCGAAATGGCAACGGCAAAAATCCAGACGGTCAAGGGGGCAGAGTGGAAATTTTTTGCAGAGCAAAAAATGCTACTCGGCCTTGACGGTCTGGATAGTCGGAACGGACATAGAACAGGGATTGTTTTCAGTGGGGAGATGTGCTATACTTGGGTCAGAAAACTAACCGACAAATCACACTTGTTTTGCTTCCAAAAATCAAGCAATTTGAGGAGAACGATGTGAAATTATATTTTTTTGCAACACCAACAGATATTAAGTTTCTTTTTCAGAGCATAGAACAAAAGATTGATATATGCTATATATGGGGGTTTAGTGTTCCATGTCCTGATGCGTTAAATGTATTCAATTCTTGTGATGAAATTGATTGCTTTGGGTACGCCATTGACTCCGAATATTGGATAGATATACATTTCCGAGATACAGCACTTAATCTTGTCCAAAATGCCAACGGTTATTATTATTCCAACGAGAGAGTTCAACTGCATATTTGCAATACCGCCACAAAAGCACTCCCTGACCGCGCACTGATTATGAATGAATTATATTGCCCGCCGAGGGCGGAAAAAAGAAACAAAGAACTTTTCCAAATTATTAAAAAGACAATGCAGGGGGAATGGGAAAAAATTGATGGCATTCTATACAGTCCAGAGGTTTTCCATGAACGGGAGCATTTAGTTTTTTTAGGAGACGAGCCTTTTTCCTTTTCTGGGCAAAAGAGATACTCTACAACATTGGAAATGTGGTGTAATTCACTTCCTCCAGAAATTAAAACTGTGCCGTTTTTATGCTCTCCCCCAGAGCCTGAAATATATTTTTATGCGTCTTCAAGTGATGTGTTGATGTTTTTCCAACAGTTGGAGACACAGACTTCCATGCAGTATTGGTGCGGAAAAGAGAACTTTCGATTTGAGCGCTTTCGGCAATTATTTTCTGAAAAATTTTATAATGACAGTCTCCCAAAAACATTTCATGCGATTGATATGGATACGCATAACACGATTGATGTCACCTTGGGTGGATTCAGAGTGGATATGAAAAACGTTGTTGTTCCAGGAATGATTACCTATATGAGAGGTTGTCCCAAATACGGAGGTACACTGCTGCGAAAATTGAATAAACTGTTTGAAATGTCGTTTAACTCGGTTTCTGTTAAGCACTATGGAACCTATTATTTTTTGAGTTTTCGTATTTTTTCAATTTGGCATAATGACGATTAAAAAAGCAGACGGATTCAGTGAAAAAATGAAAATAAAAGAAGAATTCCATCCTGAAATGTGGTATAATTTAATCACCACAAAA
>NZ_CATMPS010000046.1:0-19835 GCF_950073225.1 uncultured Oscillibacter sp. | reverse complement strand
AGGTGTGCCGGACGGGTATTGCTGGAGCTTGCCCAGGAGGCCGGTATTGAGGGGGTAGAATTGCTTTTGTGAATAATGCACAAAAAACAATTTTAGATTTTTCTGCATTTAACCCTTGACATTTTCGCCGGTAAATCAACATAATTTTTTATTGACACCCTTCGCGCCCGTATGGTATACTATCCCATGCGTCAATCGGCGCTTGAGTTTGTCTGCCGCGCCGCCCGTTCCTTATAAGGCCGGGCGGTGTTGGGAAAGCGCCGCCCCGGAGCTGTGAAGCGGGGCGGACGGAATATGGACAGGAGGTGTCTTAAGCATGGCAACGAAACGTACCTATCAGCCCAAGAAGCTCCACGGCCAGAAGGTCCACGGCTTCCGCAAGCGCATGGCCACCGCCAACGGCCGCAAGGTCCTGGCCCGCCGCCGCGCCAAGGGCCGCGCCCGCCTCTCCTATTGAGGAGCAGGAGACACTTGAACACGAGTCCTGACAGGGGCGGCTGGAATTGTTCGGATTCCTCCGTCCCTTGTACTGGTTCTGCGGCCTGGGAGGGATGAACGGTGAAGCCCGCGGTGACGCTGAAAAAAAATCATGAGTTCCGCCGGCTGTACCGCAAGGGCGCGTCGGCGGTGGCGGGGAGCATGGTGCTCTACTGCCGGAAAAACCGCCAGGGCCACAACCGCCTGGGCATTACCGTTTCCGTAAAGCTGGGAAACGCCGTGAAGCGCAACCGGGCCCGCCGCCGCCTGCGGGAGGTCTACCGGCTCTCGAGCCCCCGTTTGTCCCAGGGCTGGGACATCATCCTGGTGGCCCGGGGCAGGACGCTGAGCGCCCCGTGGAAGGAGCTGGGCGACACCTTCCTCCGCCTGAGCCGGAAGCTGGGCCTTCTGGAGGACAAGCCGTGAAGCGGGTTTTGATCGCCCTGGTGCGGTTCTACCAGCGGAATATCTCCCCCTGCCGCCCCCGGTGCTGCAACTACATCCCCACCTGCTCCCAGTACGCCGTGGAGGCTTTGGAACGGTACGGGGCCGTGAAGGGGAGCTGGCTCGCGTTCAAGAGAATACTCAGGTGCAACCCCTTTCATAAGGGAGGCTATGACCCTGTGCCCTAGCTTCCCCACTGAACAAAACGAGAGGAACAAATTATGTTTTCAACCATCGGATACTATATCTGTATCCCCTTCGCGTGGCTGGTCCGGCTCTTCTATAACCTGACGGGCTCCTACGGCATGGCCATCATCCTCTTTACGCTGGTCATCAAGCTCATCATGCTGCCCTTCCAGATGAAATCCAAGAAGAGCATGATGCGCATGAGCCGCATGTCCGGCCGGATGCAGGAGATCCAGAAAAAGTACGCCAACAACCAGACCAAACAGGCCGAGGAAATGCAGAAGCTCTACGCCGAGGAGGGGATCAACCCCATGTCCGGGTGCCTGTGGAGCCTGCTCCCCTTCCCCATCCTGCTGGCCCTGTACTCCATCATCCGCCAGCCCATCACCCACTTCATGATGCTGAGCCAGGACGTGGTGCAGCAGATGGTGGACGCCGTGACCGGCGCCGGGCTGGACGTCGCCAGCATCGTGCAGATGAAGGACGGAGCCGCCATTGTCCGGGATGGGATTACCCAGCTGCTGCCCTACGGGCAGATCAACCTGGTCAAGACCATCGCCTCGGAGCTTCCCGAGGTGGGGCAGTCGGTGCCCGGGTGGATCAATTTGAACTACACCTCCTTCGGGCTGGACATGGCGGCCAACCCCTGGAGCATGGTGACGGGCTTCACCTTCACCTGGGCCGCCATCGGCCTGATCCTCATTCCCATCATCGCCGGCGCCAGCCAGTGGCTCATGACCAAAATCACCATGAAGCACCAGCCCCAGACGGACCCCTCCGCCGCCAGCGCCAACCGCATGATGATGTTCATGCCCCTGTTCTCCGTGTATATCGCCTTCACCATGCCCGCGGCCCTGGGCGTGTACTGGATTGCCCAGAGCGCCTTTGCCGCCGTGCAGGAGTACTTCATGGGCGCCTTCTTCAACAAGAGGCTGGAGGAAGAGGAGAACGCCCGCTATGAGGCCCGCCAGGCGGAGCGGAAGCGGAAAATGGAAGAGGCCAAGGTCCTCCAGGAGCAGCAGCGCCAGCAGGCCGCCCAGAAGCAGACCCTGAAGGAAAAGCAGAAGGCCGCCCGGGACGCCAAGGCCGCCAAAGCCGCCAAGGCGGGCGCCTCCACCACGGAGGCCGGCCGGGTGGGGGACAGGCCCTACGCCAGGGGCCGGGCCTACAAGCCGGACCGCTATGACGAAACGTAAAGGTGGAAGCCGTTATGAGAGACTATATTGATGTCACTGGCAAAAACGAGGACGAGGCCATTTCCAAGGCCCTGGCCCAGCTGAACCTGGACCGGGACGACGTGTCCGTGGAGGTGCTGGAGCGGGCCAAGTCCGGCTTCCTGGGCCTCGGCGCCTGCCCGGCGAAAATCCGCGTGTACTACGGCCCGGAGGCGGAAGAGGAAATCCTTCCCCCTCCGCCCGCCCCCAAACCGGAGCCCGTCCGGGAAGAGCCCCCCAAGCCCCGGCCCGCCGCCCCGGAAAAACGGGAGCGCCCCGAGCGCAGGGAGCGTCTCCCCCGGGAGAAGAAGGAACGCCCGGAGAAAAAAGAGCGTCCCGCCCCCAGGCCGGAGCCCCTTCAGGAGGAGCCGCCGGTTCCCCTGGGCGAGGAGGTGGACGATGAGAAGGCCGCGGCCATCAAGGCCTTCCTCAAGGGCCTTCTGGAGCACATGGACAGCGCCGCCGGGGTGAAGGTTTACCTTCCCGAGAAGGGCCGCTACAAGGTCATCCTGGAGGGCCAGGGCCTGGGGTCCCTGATCGGCCGCCGGGGCGAGACCCTGGACGCGATCCAGCAGCTGACCAGCTATGCCGTGAACCGGGGCGGCGGGCCCCGGGTACGCATCCACCTGGACGCGGAGAACTACCGGGCCAAGCGGGAGCAGAGCCTCCAGCACCTGGCCCGGAAGGTGGCGGGCAAGGTGGTCCGCTACCGCCGCAGCGTCACGCTGGAGCCCATGAACGCCTATGAGCGGCATGTGATCCACACGGCCCTCCAGGATTTCGAGGGCGTGACCACCTACTCCACCGGCGCGGACCCCAACCGCCGGGTGGTGGTGGCTCCGGACCGGGGCGAGAGGCATTGAAAAAAGAGGGGCCATCCGTCAGGCTGGCCTCTCTTCTTATTTCCCCCGGGGCCGTGATTTTTTATGAGAGGAGTTTTCGACGGGCGGCGCATGTTCGCCGTCTTCCCCAAAACTCAACCGAGACCGGGCCGGAAATCGTAAGAAATTCTTAAGGTTTTTGTCAAGCCGTTCGTAAGATTTGCCTGCTATCCTATACACAGCTCAAGGGAGGAAGCCCGATATGAACGAATGTATTTTAGTCGTGGACGACGACCCGGAAATTGTGAACGCCATCGCCATCACCCTGGAGCGGGAGGGCTATCCGGTCCGCAGGGCCTACGACGGCCTCCAGGCCGTGGATGAATGCCTGGACCCCGCCGTGAAGCTCATCCTCATCGACGTGATGATGCCCAGGCTGGACGGCCTCAGCGCCCTGCTCCGCATCCGGGAGAGGCGGAACCTGCCGGTGATCGTCCTCTCCGCCAAGAGCGAGGACACGGACAAAATCCTGGGCCTTTCCATGGGGGCCGACGACTACGTCACCAAGCCCTACAACCCTCAGGAGCTCATCGCCCGGGTGCGGAGCCAGCTTCGGCGGTACACGTCTCTTGGCGACATCAACGCCGAGGGGCGGCAGGGCCTTCTGGTGAACGGGCGGCTCAGCTACGACCCCGCCGGGCGGATTCTCCGGGCCGACGGGGACGAGGTGAAGCTCACCCCCACGGAGAGCAAAATCGTGGACCTGCTCTTCCGCCACCCCGGGCAGATTTTCCCCGCCGAGGAAATCTACCGCCGGGTGTGGAACGAGGACGCGTTTTCCTGTGAGAACACGGTGATGGTTCACATCCGCCGCATTCGGGAGAAGATCGAGCTGAATCCCAAGGAGCCAGATTATATTAAGGTGGTGTGGGGCATTGGATACAAATTGGAACAGCACGGATAAGGACCCCGGCGGGGCCCTGGAGCAATTTGTGGCGGAGGAGGTCCGGGAGGCCGTGGAGGCGGGGAAGGGCGTGAAGGTCCTCCGCCCCGGCGGGCGGGTCAAGGCGCTGGCCGGTTTTCTGGCCTTCTTCCTGGGAATGACGCTGGCCCTCTCCGCCCTGGGGGCGCTGGGTAACCGGATCGCCTGGGAGCGGGACCCCTCTCCCCGGTGGGAGTGGGACTGGCAGGAGACAGACGCCTTCCGGGACGAGGTTTCCCACTATCTCCGGGAGTTTTTGACCATCGGAGCCGGGGGAGCGGTGGACTTCTACGATGGGGCGTACTACTGGGACGGCGGCTACAACAGCGCGGTGGTGGTGGAGCAGGAGGCCATTCGGACCTGGTGGGGCTTTGGCGAGGCTGCGGAAGCCACGAGGGTGGAGCAGGGAACGCTGGAGTCCGTTCCCCCAGCGGAGCCGGAGAAGGAGCTGGAGAAGGAGCCGGACGCGGCCTATCAGGCGGACAAGAACGTCCTCTATTACATCCGGAACGGAGAAATAAAGAACGGGAAGGTCTACAGCAATATGGACGCCGGCCTGGACAAGCTGCTGGCCCGGTCCGTGGAGGGGTACAACTTCTACCTTCAGTTTGTGAACGGCAGGGTTTCTATCTTCAAGGACGGCCAAATCCGGGACGTATACGGAGACGGATACTACGACGGCGATTCCCGGTGGTTTGTCCCCGGCTACGACAACTTCCCTGTCAGCGAACAGCTGGAGGGGGTCAAGGTGGTCATGGCCGTCCGGGAAACGCCCATCCCGTACTACAGCGCCGACTACAAAACCGGCGGCACCAGCTATTACTCCGCCTTTTACAGCCTCGCCCGGCAGGTGGAGGAAAGCGAGTCCTTCTACTATACCCAGGGTCTGCTGCTGTTCATCGCCATGTGGTGCCTGGTTCTCTGGGCCCTGCTGCGCAAATTCGTGGAGCCGGTGAACCGGAAAATCGCCTCTTGGACGGTCCATGTCTGGACGGAGGTCCGCTTCCTGCTGGCAGCGGCGTGCCTGCTGTGGGCCTTCCTGCCGGGCCTTTGCAATCTGGACGTGGTTTATGAGCTTCTTTACAGCTATGACTGGGAGGGCGGGTATTCCTTCGCCGCCTGGGGCATGGCGGTCCTCCGGCTGGTTACCATGAACGTCCCGGCCCTCATCGCCCTCTTTTGGCTGTGGCGGCTGCTTCGCAACGACCATAAGCACAACCCCGGGGAGGTCCGGAGGTCCCTCCTCCGCACTCTTTTTCGCTTCCTCCGGACAAGGGACCTGAAGCGGCCTGTTGAGAAGCGGCTCAGCCGGAGCGGCGGCCTGGTGCTGCTGGTGCTGCTGGCGGGCTTTGCCCTCTCCCTGTTCCCAATGGCCGTCCTGGTCAATTTTGTGCGGACCCACCCCGGCATCTGGGGATGGTGCCTGCTTCTCCTGGCCTGCCTTTTGGAGGTGCTGCTGGTATGGGCCCTTTACTGCGCCTGGTGGAGCCGGGGGCTGGCCCGTGATATCGCCGCCCTGGCGGACCAGGTGGAGGCCGTCCGGGCCGGGGACCTGGAGAGGCCCCTGGTCCTCCCGGAGGACGCGGACCTGCGCCGGACGGCGGAGAGCCTCAACGACATCCAGGCCGGGATGCGGGCCGCCCTGGCCGAGCAGACCCGCAGCGAACGGATGAAGGTGGAGCTGGTGAGCAACGTCTCCCACGACCTGAAAACCCCCCTGACCTCCATCCTCTCCTACGCGGAGCTCCTCCGGCAGGAGGACCTGCCCCCGGCGGCGGCGGACTACGCAAAGATCATCGACCAGAAGGCCCAGCGGCTGAAAACCATGGTGGAGGACGTGTTTGACATCAGCAAGGCGGCGGCGGACCAGCTCCCCGTCCATCTGGAACGGCTGGACCTGGGCAAGCTCCTGCGCCAGACCCTGGCGGACATGGACGGCCCCATTCAGGCAAGCGCCCTTACGTTCAAGGCGGAGCTTCCCGAGGAGCCGGTGATGATTACCGCCGACGGCAGACGGCTCTACCGGGTGTTCCAGAATCTTCTCGACAACGCCCTGCGCTACGCCCTGGAGGGCAGCCGGGTCTATCTCAGATTGAAAACGGCGGAGGGAACCGCCGAGGCCAGCGTCCGCAGCACCTCCCGCACGGAGCTTCCGGAGGGAGTGGACTTCACCGCCCGGTTCGTCCGGGGGGACTCCAGCCGCACCGACGGCGGCAGCGGCCTGGGGCTGAGCATTGCCAGCTCCTTCACCGAGGCCTGCGGCGGCGCGTTTCGCGTGGAGACGGTGGCGGACCTCTTTACGGCAGTGGTGACGTTCCCCACGGAACAGGAAGGACAGGAGGCATGAGCGCAATGAAAAAGACTGCGGCGGGACGAAGGACAGCCCAGCGGCTTAAAGCGGCTCTCTGGAGCGCGCTGCTGGCGGCGTGCCTGGCCGGGTGCGCCGCCCCGGCGGAGGCATGGGACAGCGGCGCGGCGGCGGGTGGGTCCCTGGTGGCGCTCTCGGAAGACGGCGGAGAGGACCGGGAGGCATCTCGGACGGAGCTCTTTTTACCCTACGAGCCCTTCGGCCTGCGCTACGACGCCGAAAAAGACGAGCTCCGGTTTGACGGCCAGCTGGTGCGGTGGTTCGAGGACTACTACCCCCTGTCCGAGGACGGCACCCAGGCCGGGCTGGACTTCTTCAACGAAAACGGCGTGGTGGACGTGTACGCCGTCCGGGACCGGAGCGGGCTTGCCCGCTGCGCCGACGGCTCCTATGACCCCAGCGGGACGCTGGTGGGGGTGGAGGCGTTTTCGGAGGAGGCGTTTGCTGCCCGGGACGTGGAGGCCCTCCGGCATTCCGCCCCCGTCACCGCCGTGGCCGGAGGTGAGGAGCTGTCGGCGGAGGAACGGAACGCGATGGCGGAGGCCTACGCGCCCTTCGGCGTCACCTATGACGCCGAAGAGGACCAGTGGTACTACAACGGAGAGGCGGTGTGCTTTTTCCGGGACGTGCTGACCTCCAACGGGAAGAGCCTGACCGGCGGAGGGTTCCGGGGAGCCATGCGGATCCTGTCCAGCGCGGAAGGCACGGTCCGCATTGAGACCGTCCGGGATTTCACCCGTCCCGATTTCCAGGGGTACGGGACCCTGATGGATATTCAAATCATAGAGGATGCGTGAACGCAAAAGCGGGCCGCCCCCTTGGGCGGCCCGTTTTTCGTCACACCTCTCTCGCTTCCGTTTCCGGGCAGTACAGCACCTGCACCCCGCAGTCGTCCCGGAGCTTCTCCCGGCGGACGCTCTCCGCCAGAATCAGCCCCGCCAGGTCCTGGGGATCGTCTCCGATCCAGCCCGCCAGGAGGTTTAAAAGCCACTCGTCCTCCGCCGGGTCCGCCACGCCGTCGCTGACCATGACGGCGAAGCCGCCGGGGGCCAGGGGGGCCTTCGTCACGTCCGGCGGCGGGCCCTGGAGCCCCACGGGAAGGCTGGCCCCGGTAACCCGCCGGACCACGCCCCCCCGCTTTAGGTAGCTGGGGGCCGCGCCGCACTTATAGAAGGACGCCTCCCGGGCCCTGGGGTCGTAGACGCACAGGTCCACGGTGGTGAAGGCCCCGGACTCCGCCCCCCGGAGGCCCATGGCGGAGTTCAGGGTTTTCAGCGCCGCCTCCGGGGCTACCCCCGCCTCCAAAAACTGCTGGAGCAGGCGGCAGACCAGGGCGGACTCCTTCCGGGCGGGCTCGCCGCTGCCCATGCCGTCCGCCAGCAAAAGGCACCAGAGGCCCTGGTCCGTGCGGAAGGAGGCCACGGTGTCCCCGCAGACCGTTTCCCCCTCCTTGGGCCGGAGGGCGGCCCCCACCCGGCAGGGGCTTCCCGCCGCCATGGCGGGGGCGGCGGCCTCCAGCCCGGCGGCGGTGGCGGTCAAAAGCTCCGAGAGCTGGGCGTACTGCCCCCGGGCGCTGCGGCGGGTTTCCTCCAATTGCCGCCGGTACTGCCGCCGGAGGAGAAAGGCGGAAAGCTCCGCGTTGATGGCGGCTAAAAGGTCCGGCAGGTGGATGCAGCGGCCGGTGAAGTACTCCGGGAAATCCTTGGCCAGGGCCCGGCCCCGTTCCAGTAAGTAAGGCGTGGCGTCGTTCATGGCGTTGAAGGTGCCGGTGTAGTCCTTCTGCCAGCAGAGCTCACACAGGGAGCAGCCCCGGCAGACCTTCTCGGCGGAGCGGTCGAAGACGATGGCGGGGTTTTCGTCCGCTGCGGGGGGCGCGGAACGGCCAATGCTGTCGTACAGGTCCCGGAGAGCCGCCGCCGCCCGGTCCAGCCGCTGCCGCCAGGGGGCGGGGGATTCCTCCGCCGCTTCCTTCTGCGCGGGGGGGATGGCGGGCCGGACCCGCTTCCCCGCCACAAACCGCCCCGGCAGGGCCAGAAACAGCCCCGTTCCCGCCGCCGCCTCCGGCAGCAGGGGCAGCGGGCTTCCCTCCGCCAGGGCCGCAGCTCCGGCGGAGGCCAGGAAGGCCAGCGCCGCCCAGGTCCTCCGCCGCCCCTGGCAGCTCCCCGCGGCAAGGCCCGCCAGTCCTAGGGCGGCGGTGAGGGGCAGGCGGCTTCCGCACAGCTCCGCCGTCAGCCCCAGCCCCAGGCCGAAGGCCGCTCCGCCGGCGGGGCCCCGGTCATAGGCCGCCAGGACCGCCAGGAAGCACAGCAGGGCCCGGGCGGGGGAGAAGCCCAGAATCTCCAGCTCCTCCACCGCCGTCACCAGAGCCCCGGCCAGGAAGAGGAGGCCGTCCACGATTTCCCGGCCCTCCCCGCCCCGAAGGAGGGGGAAGAACAGCCACGCAGAGGCCCCCAGCAGCCCCGCCGCCGCCAGGCAGTCCGCCAGACGGTCCAGGGGGGAGAGGGACTGGAGTATGTAAATGCCCTCCACAGTGACGTAGAGCCCCGCCGCCGTCAACGCCATGGGCCGGGGCCGGGAGGGAATCCAGGTGCCCCCCAAAGCCGTGGAGGCGGCGAGAATCAGCACCGCCACCGCCAAAAAGGGCAGGGCCTTGGCAAAGGGGAGGAACAGCGCCGCCCCGGCAAAGGCCCCCGCCAGGGCCGCGCCCCCCTCCAGACCCGGCCCCGCCGCCGCCGCCCAGCCCAGGGCGAAGGGGGCGGAGCCTCCGGCGGTCTGCCCGGCGGTCAGCGCCGCCGAGAGAAAAAAGCGGACGCCCAGATGCACCAGCCGTCCGGCCCGCTCCCGTTCCAATATCAGCTGCCCGTGTGCCACAGCTTGTCCCTCCTCGAAATGTTGTTCTCCCATTGTAGCGCCGGAGGGAGAAGAAACCCGTCGGGAAAGGTGCCGGGGGGATTTTCCCGGAGGAAAAACAGGATGGAAACCGCCGGAGGGCTGTGTTAAAATGGGAATAACGCCACTCAACCGGCGGTTGAGTCTGGGAAATCCACCGGCGGTTCCTGGAAAAGCCGGGGCGGCGGGGATAGAATCGGGGAGGAAAGGGGATGCGGATATGGACCAGAGCAAAATCGGAACCTTTATTATGGAGCGCCGGAAGGAGCGGGGGCTGACCCAGGCCCAGCTGGCGGAACGGCTGAATATCACGGACCGGGCGGTGTCGAAATGGGAGACGGGCAAAAGCCTGCCGGACTCCTCCATTATGCTGGCGCTGTGCGAAATCCTGGACATCACGGCGGACCAGCTTCTCAGCGGGGGGCGGGAGGCCAAGGCGGCGGAAAGCGCCCCTTCGCTTCCAAAAGAAACCGCGGGGCGCGTTCCCCGCCGGGGGGAGCGGCGGTGGCGGCTGGCCCTCCTGCTGACCGGGTGGCTGTTCACCGGCACGCTGGTATGCTTCATCTGCGACACGGCCCTTACCGGCGGACTGAGCTGGTCGCGGATCGTGGCGGTTTCCACGGGGTACGCCTGGGCGGCGCTTCTCCCCTGGGTCATCCTGAAACGGGGAGGAGCGGCGGGAAGCCTCTTGAGCCTCAGCGTGTTTACGGTTCCCTATCTATACAGTCTCAGCCGGCTGCTGCGGGTCCGGGCGGTGTTTACCGTGGGGACGGCGATGGCCGTTCTTTCCCTTGTGTTTTTGTGGCTGATTTACGCCGCCTTCCGCCGCATGGGCAGGACCTTCCAGGCCCTGGGGACCGCATGCTTGCTGCTGGCGGGGCTGACGGCCTCCATCAACGGGGCGCTGTATCTTTTGGAGGCCGCGCCGCCGCCGGACGCCTGGAACGGAATGAGCGTGCTGCTTTTTCTGCTGGCGGCGGCGGTGTGCTTCACCTGGAAGCGGGACGGGGAATGAAAAAAGCGGGAGACTTCCTTTAAATAGGGAAGCCTCCCGTTTTATTTGCCGTTTCGCCGGATTCAGCCCGCCAGGGTCAAATCGCCGTCCTTCACCCAGCCCGCCTTCCGGCAGAAGTGGTTGACAAGCGGGCAGATGACGGCGGGGAGGACGAAGGAAACCAAAATCAGTCCCGCCCAGTCCATGGCCCCGGGGACGATGGCCGCCGCCCCGTTGGCCAGGGCCTGCTCGCTGGGGGCCAGCCAGCCGGTCCAGACCCCCAGCTGGCCGCAGAGGCCGCAGGTGCCCATGCCGGAGTTGATGGCCGCGCCGTTCATCTCCAGGCGGAACAGGCATGTGGCAATGGGGCCGGTAATGGCGGAGGTCAGGGTGGGCGCGATCCATATTTTAGGATTCCGCACGATGTTGGGCATTTGCAGCATGGAGGTGCCCAGACCCTGGCTCACCAGGCCCCCCCAGCCGTTTTCCTGGAAGCTCATGACGGCGAAGCCCACCATCTGGGCGCAGCACCCCGCCACGGCGGCCCCTCCCGCCAGGCCCGTCAGCCCTAGGACGGAGCAGATGGCGGCGGAGGAGATGGGCAGGGTCAGGGCCACGCCCACCAGCACGGAAACCAGGATGCCCATGAGGAAGGGCTGGAGCACCGTGGCGCGCATGATGAGCTGGCCGAAGGCGCTGGCGGCGGCGGCAATGGGGGGCGCGACGGCCCAGGCCGCCCCGATGCCCACCAGGGTGGTGACGATGGGAGTCACCAGGATGTCGATTTTCGTCTCTTTGCTGACGGCCTTGCCGCATTCGGCGGCGAGGATGGCCACAAGGAGGACGGCCAGGGGCCCCCCGGCCTTGCCCAGGGCGTTGCAGGCGTAGCCCACCGTCGCCAGGGAGAAGAGGACCATGGGCGGGGCCTGGAGGGCGTAGCCGATGGCCACGGCCATGGCTGCGCCGCTCATGAAGGAGGCCATGCCGCCGATGGTATAACCAACCTTGTTGATGGTGATGAGTTCGGCCGTCAGGAAGCCGATGTGGAACTGGGCGCCCACGGTGTTCAAAATGGTGCCGATGAGCAGGGAGCAGAAGAGGCCCTGGGCCATCGCCCCCAGGGCGTCGATGCCGTAGCGGCGGACGGAGAGGACGATGTTCTTGCGCTTGAGAAACGCTTTGACGTTTTCCATGGGAAGCACCTGTTTCTTTCGTAAAATTTCGGGTTTGTGCACGGCCGCCGGGCGGGTAAATGGCCGCGCGAAATAAGCCTTACAGGTGTCAAGACACCTGTAAGGCTTATCATACGCACCCGGAGAGGTTTTGTCAAGAGGGGGGCCGTCAAGTTTGGCTTCCCGGAGCGGGGATTCCTTGTAGATTTTTGCCGAAAGCTGTGGTACAATGAATCCGCTGTCGGCCCTCCGCAGTGAGAGGGGGTGAGCCGGTTGGATGCGATCCTAGCTTTTTTCACCTCTGTTGTGGCAGACGTCATCGCTTATTTCGTCTGCAAATGGCTGGACAGAAGGTAACGACAGCGGCAGCCTAAAATGGAACCCCCGGAAGTGCACTCTTCCGGGGGTTCCGCTTTGGTGAGCCTAAATCGCATCCTAGCTTTCATCGCTCTCCGAGGTAACTTCATTATAGCCCCCTGAAGACGCGAAGTCAAGGGCGGATTTTTACTCTGCCCGGCGGGGCCGGGTTACACATTCCGTGCGTTTCCGCATATAGGGTTTTCCCTTGTAGATTTTTGCCGAAAGCTGTGGTACAATGAATCCGCTGTCGGCCCTCCGCAGTGAGAGGAGGTGAGCCGGTTGGAATCCTTGCTGGGTTTGGTCACTTCTGTTGTGGCAGACGTCATCGCTTATTTCGTCTGCAAATGGCTGGACAGAAAGTAATGACAGCGGCAGCCTAAAATGGAACCCCCGGAAGTGTGCGCTTCCGGGGGTTCCGCTTTGGTGAGCCTGGAGTCGTCCTGGGTTTGGTCGGTCTCCGTGGTGCTTTTATTATAGCGCCCCGGAGGCGGGAAGTCAAGGGCGGATTTTCACTCCGCCCGGCGGGGCCGGTTCTCCAGCAGGGCGTCGTAGGACCGGGAGACGCCGGGCCAGTCCACCTTCCGCCACCAGCCCTCGAAGTAGTCCGGGCGGCGGTTCTGGTAGTCCAGGTAATAGGCGTGCTCCCACACGTCGCAAAGAAGCAGGGGGACCAGGGGGAGGGGCACGTCCTGGTTGGGGGTCTTGACCACGGAGAGCCGCCCCTCGCTGTCGCTGACCAGCCAGGCCCAGCCGGAGCCGAACTGCCCTAGGGCGGCGTTCTTCATGGCGGCCTTTAGGCCCTCCAGGTCCCCGAAGTCCCGGGCCGCGGCGTCCGCCAGGGGGCCCATGGGAGAGGAGGCGGGGCCGGGGGCCAGAGTTTTGAAATAGAGGTCGTGGTTGTAAACGCCCCCGGCGTTGTTCCGCACGCCCTGGCGGATGTCCTCCGGCAGGCGGGGCCACTCCTGTACTAAGCGCTCCAGGGGCCAGTCCTGGACCTCCGGGTGCGTCTCCAGGAGCTTGTTCAGGTTGTCGATATAGGTTTGAAAGTGCTTGTCGTGGTGGAAATGCAGCGTTCGCTCCCCGATCTCCGGCAGAAGGGCGTCGTAGCCGTAGGGCAGAGGCGGCAGGGCGAAGGGGTAATGTGCTTCCATAGGGTTCTCCTTTCATGGCGATTGCTTCGTATAGTATATGTGAAGGGCGGGCCTGGCATACAGAGAGAAAATTTTGAAAAAATTTCTGCAAAGTTTGGAACAAACGCCATCGCTCCATCGTCTATAATAGGGGAAACCAAAGACGGCACAGGAAAGAAGAGAGAAGCATGAAGCAGTTTATCTGGATGCTCTGCGGGATTTTTGTCTCCGGGCTGCTGGTGGGAACCCTCAGCGCCTGCGGGGCGGAGCAGTACAGCGTGTGTACCATTACCACGGAGAAGCCCTCCGCCGCCCAGGAGGAGTCCCCCGCGCTTGGGGAACCGCCGGAGTCCGGAGCTGAAGAGCCGCTGGAGGAGCCGCCCGCACCGTCCCCCAAGCCCGGGGCCTCCATCACCGCCGAGGAGGACCAGGCCCGGATGCTGGCCTACGGCAAGGCCTTGTGGGACATGTACCTGCTGGGCCTCCGCCCCGATGGGGAGGAGCTGGAGCGTGCCACGGACCTGGGCCCCGCCGAGGGGAACCGCTTCGCCATCGCCGATGTGAACGGCGGCGGGGCGGAGCCCCTGGAGATTCCCTATCGCCCCCTGGAGGAGGTGAACATCGCCGCCCTGGGCTGTCCCAGGCCGGAGGTAACGTACCCGGAACCTGTTGGATAACCGATGCAACATAAATATAAGGAGGAAATTACAATGAAAAAATTACTGTCCGTACTGCTGGCCCTGGCGGCCCTGTCCGCCGCGCTGTGCGTCACCGCCGCTGCGGCGGAGACCGCCCCCGCGGCGGAAGAGCCCGAGAAGCTCCCCCCCTTCGTCCAGGTCTGGGGCAAGGTCTCCCCCTGGGAGGGGGAGGGCATTTACCTCAAAAACGACGACAAGGACAGCCATTTGAATGAAGTGGTCATCCACCCCGGCGACGCTCCGGCGGTGGACGGGGCCACGGGCCTGCCCCTGGATTTGGAGAAGGTGAAGGAGGGGGACACCCTCTATGTCTGGACAGGCCCCGCCATGGCGCTGAGCCTGCCGCCCCAGATGTCCGCCCTGGTGATTGTGGGCAATGTTCCCGCCGGCGCCGCCGCGCCGGAGTTTTGTGAAATCGCCCGGCGGGCCGTGTCTCCCGCCCCCGGCGATAAGGGCAACCCCACCTTCGCGCTTACCGGCGGCGAAACGCTGGAGGTGACGGACAAGACCGTCTACACCCCCTGGCTGACCCGCCAGATGGTGCGGATGGAGGACCTGAACCCCGGCGACCGGGCGCTGGTCTGGAAGGACAAAAACGGCGCGGCGGAGAAGGTCCAGCTCCTCCCCGGCGTGTACCAGGGCTATGTTTCCACCTTCGCCACCATGCACGACGTGCGCATCGCGGTCAACGGCGGCTTTGACGCGGAGCGGGACCAGGGGGTTCCCCAGTTCTCCGGCCAGCGGACGGACAAGGGCGTGATGGCCCCCATCCGGGGCGTTGCCGAGGCCGCCGGGTATGAGGTCCGCTGGGACAAGGCCCTGGGCGTTGTGGTGAGCCGGGACGGCAAGACGGTCTTCTCCGTCCAGCCCGGCGCGGAGACGGTCCAGACACCCGAAGGGGAGGGCTATCTCTCCGCCCCCTGCCTTAAGGAGGGCGGCACCACCTACCTGCCTCTGGAGGATCTGTGCCATTGGCTGAACCTGTATTGCTCCTGGGGATAACGGCTTTTCTGAACAGAATAAAAAGGGAAACTGCGCCGGCAACAGAAAGGTTTGTTGCCGGCGCAGTTTTTTCGCAGTTCCAAGCTTGGTATTATTTCCGAGCTTAAAACTCGGAAACAATCCATTTGATTTAAGCCGTTTTGCGGTTGCCGCTGTTTACAGCGGCAACCGCAAAACATGGCACATATTACTTCCGGCCTTTCAGTTCAGAAGTAATAACGCGTTAAAGTTCTTTTTGCTTACTTTTTCTTTCAAGAAAAAGTAAGATCAAACCGCGCGCCGGGGTCTCCGGCAAAGACGATCAGGCCGTCCTTGGACAGCTTGGCGGACGCATCGTCCCACAAAACGGAGGAGGCCGTAAGCTTGCCCTTGGCGTCGTAAACCCAGAAGCCCGCGTCCTTGGGCATCTGGACGGTCATGGTCTTTCCGCCGGCGCTGTCGCCCACCTTGTACCAGCGGGCGTATCCGTCGGGCTGGATGGTGGAGGCGGCCTTGCCCTCGCTTCCGGTGGAGAGGGTGGGGACGGCGTTCATGTCCATGTAGACGCCGCCGCTGGACTGATAGAACCAGAGGTTCCCCTTCGCGTCCCGGCGGAGCTCGATGTCGGAGCCGTCCCGGCTGCCGGTGCCGGGGACCTGGGTGGCGAAGCGGGCGTGAGTCTCGTCCTCAATGCGCAAAGAGCCAATGTAGCCGGGGGCGCTCTCGACGGCGCCGCCGGAGTCCACCTGGAGCAGGGCCCCCAGGGAGGCGTAAATCTGAGAGCTGTAGCGCTCGTTCATGGGCAGCACCGCGCCGCCCATGATGGACTCCCATTTCTCCTGGAGGGCCGGGTCAATGTTGTTCTCCGGCAGCTTCATGGCGACGTAGTTGGACGTGGGCAGATACCCAAGGCCGGAGAGGTCCGCGAAGGCCCACTGGTAGAGGTAAATCTCGCCGTTGTCCTCCTCCACCAGCCGGAGGGCGGAGGTTCCTCCCCCGTCCCGGAAGGTGCCGTCGCTGTAATAGTAGAAGGTCCGGGGCGGGAAGTCCGGCGTGGCGGGGTAGCGCATGGTCAGGGTCCCGTCCTCGCTGAGCTCCACCTGATAGACCGTCAGGGAGCCGTAATAGCCCGCGTGGTCCAAAAGCTCCTTCGGCATGGGGGCTTTCTCGGCGGCGGGGAGCCGGAGTCGGAGCTCCACCACCTCTTCCTTTTCCCGGAGGACCGACAGCAGCATCTGAGAGGCGGCCATCTCGTTGTAGGTGGAAACGCCGCCGGAGCTGAGCACCGCCGCCGCCAGCTTGTACTCCGGCAGCACCACCAGCCCGGCGTGGTAATACTGGGTGTCGCCGCCCTTCACCAGGGCGGTGATGCCGTTTTCCGAGAAGGGGTACCACTCCACGCAGTCCCAGCCCAGGCCGTAGGACAGGGCGTCGGGGCCCTCCTCGGGCCAGAGGCCGTTGGCGTACTCCGGGGCGGCCATGGCGTCCAGGGAGGCCTTTTTCAGCAGCGTGGACTTGGTGAGGGACCCGCCGAAGGCGGCCACATCCTCCGCCGTGGCGTAGAGCCCGCCCGCGCCGACCACGCCCAGGCAGTCCTTGGGCAGGGGGCGCTTGTCCCCGGCCTGGAAGATGTCCGCCCGGCGGCTTTCAAACTGGTCGGAGGGGAAATAGGTTTCCTTCAAACCGGCGGGGTCAAAGATGTGCTGTCGGAGGTATTCCTCAAAGCTCACGCCGGAAACGGCCTCCACCACCAGCTCCGCCAGGGTGAAGCCGTCGTTGCAGTAGACGCTGAACGCGCCGGGGTCCGCCTTGAGGCGCTGCCCGGCCAGGCAGCTTAAAAGCTCGTCGGTAGCGATGGGGCTGGGGTCGTCGAAGAGCATGCCGCTGGTGAAGGAGGAGCCCATCAGGCCGGAGGAGTGGTTCAGCAGCATCCGCACGGTGATGTCCTTATACCGGGGGTCCGCCATCTTGAAGGCGGGCAGGTACTTCACCACCGGCGTGTCCAGCTCCAGCTTTCCCGCCTCCGCCAGCTGCATGACGGCCACGGTGGTGTAGATCTTGCTGACGGAGCCCGCGCCGTAGACGGGGCTTTCCCCCTTCAGCGGCTCGGCGCCGCCGTCCCCCTTGGCAATCTGGGAGCCGGAGGAGATGATTTTTCCGTCCTGCCAGACGGCCCAGCTGGCCTGGGTGGCCTGGCCGTAGGTCATGGCGCTGTTGACGGTGGCCCGGGCGGCCTCGTCCAGGGCCGTCCCGCTCTCCGCCGCCGAAACGGGGAGGATGAGGCTCAGGCTCAGGACCAGGGCCAGCAGCAAGGCGCTGAGGGTCTTGGTGTTTTGTTTCATGTTGGTTTCCTTTCCCGCCCCGGGGGAAACCGGGGCGTCTTTGTGGGATGCCCCCTTAGGATACACCTTCCACCAGGGGGAATGTCAAGGGGGTACCGGTGAAAAGTGTAAATTTCGTCCTGGGATGCCGGGAGGGAGACGAAAATTTATAAAAAGGCTTGCGCTTTTTCATGAGCTGTGGTATATTGCATATATTAGAGTAAGATGGAAGCTAAGGTAAGGAGTGGACCGGCGGTCCGCTCTTTCTTTTGGCAATTTTCCCTTCCTCAAAATGGTTTGGAGGGCCGTCCATTTATGAAGAAAATTACCGAACTTACCGCGGAGCTGGCGGCTCCCGCCGTCGCGGAAGCGGGCTGCACCCTTTGGGATGTGGAATATGTCAAGGAGGGCGGGACGTGGTACCTCCGGGTCCTGCTGGACAAGGAGGGCGGCGTGGACATCCTGGACTGCGAGGCCGTGTCCCGGAAGCTCTCGGACCTTCTGGACGAGGCGGACCCCATCGAGGGGAGCTATACCCTGGAGGTGGGCTCCGCCGGGGCGGAGCGGGCTTTGAAGCGGCCCGGGGATTTCGCCCAATTCATGGGCAGTCCCGTGCTGGTGAAGCTTTACCGCGCCATGGAGGGGCGGAAGGAGATTCCCGGCGTCCTGACGGCCTATGACCCGGAGAGCGGGACCGTTACCGTGGAGGCGGGGGGCGCGCCCCGGACCTTCGAGAAGAAGGACGTGGCTCTGGTCCGCCTGCGGGTGGAATTTTAACGGATTGTTTTTAAGTGTATTTAAGTGTATTTCAGGAATAAGGAGAATCGGCAAAGATGAGAGGCAAGAAGCAGAAAGAACCCGCCGGCATGAACCCGGGGGAGATCTTCGCCGCCCTGGAGCTGCTGGAGCAGGAACGGGGCATTCCCAAGGAGGCCATGCTGGAAAAGGTCATTAAGGCCATCACCACCGCCTACCAGCGGGACCACAAGGACGTGGAGGAAGAAAACATCGTCGTGGAGGCGGACGAGGTCCACAAGGAGCTGCGCATGTTCATCCGCAAGACCGTGGTGGACGAGGAGGACTATGTGGACCCCTTTAACGAGATGTCCCTGGAGGAAGCCAAGGCCATCTCCGCCCGGTATGAGATCGGGGACGTGGTGAACATCCCGGTGGACAAGATGGAGTTTGGCCGCATCGCCGCCGGAAACGGCAAGCAGGTCATTATCCAGGGCCTCCGGGAGGCCGAGCGGGGCAAGGTCTACGACGAGTTCAACTCCAAGCAGCACGAAATCCTCACCGGCGTGGTCAGCCGCATCGACCCCCGGAACGGCGCGGCCTCCCTCCGCATCGGCACCGGCGCGGAATCCACCGAGGCGCTGCTGCTGGCCGGGGAGCAGGTTCCCGGCGAGCCCCTGGAGGAGGGGATGCACGTCAAGGTCTACGTGGTGGATGTGCGCCACTCCACACGGGGGCCCCAGGTGCTCATCTCCCGGACCCATCCGGGCCTGGTGAAGCGGCTCTTTGAATTGGAGGTGCCGGAGATTTTCGACGGCTCCGTGGAGGTGCGCTCCATTGCCCGGGAGGCGGGAAGCCGCACGAAAATGGCCGTCTGGTCCCGGGAGGAGAACGTGGACCCCATCGGCGCCTGCGTGGGCCCCAGGGGCCAGCGGGTGGCCTCCATCGTTGACGAGCTTAGGGGGGAGAAGATCGACATCATCAAATGGAGCGAGGACCCCGCCGAGTTCATCGCCGCCGCCCTGGCCCCCGCCGACGTGGTGGAGGTGCGCATGGCGGAAGAGGGGGTCAAGGCCTGCCGCTGCGTGGTGCCCGACGACCAGCTGTCCCTGGCCATCGGCAAGGAGGGCCAGAACGCCCGCCTGGCCGCCCGGCTGACGGGATATAAGATCGACATCAAGCCCCAGAGCTACCAGCCCGGGGAGGATGAGGACGATCTCTTTGCCGCCGCCGCGGCGGAGCGCCCGGCGGCTTTGCAGGAAGAACCCGAGGACGAAGAGGCCCCGGAGGCCGTCGAGGAGTAAGCCCGGCGGAGTACCGCCGGATGATTGGATGAGAAAGGGGGGACCCGCGTGCCCAAGGTGAAAAAGATTCCCCAGCGCCAGTGTGTCGGCTGCCGGGAGATGAAGGATAAGAAAGCCCTTTTGCGGGTGGTCCGCTCCCCGGAGGGGGCGGTGAGCCTGGACTTCACCGGGAAGAAGCCGGGGCGGGGGGCCTATGTGTGCCCGGACCCGGAGTGCCTGAAAAAGGCCCGGAAGTCCCGGGCGCTGGAGCGGGCCTTTGAGACTGCCATCCCCCCCGAGGTTTACGACGCCATGGAGGCGGAGCTGGGAGGCGGGACATGAGCGGAAACAACGTGTTGTCCCTTTTGGGACTGGCCCTCCGGGGCGGGCGGCTGGCGGTGGGCGAGGAGCCCGCGGCCCTGGCCGCCAAGGCCGGACAGGCGCGGCTGCTGCTGACCAGCTCCGACGCGGCGGGGAACACCCTGCGCCGGGTGGAGCACCTGGCGGAAGAGGGCCATTGCCTCCATTTGACGCTCCCCTTTTCCAAGGCGGAGCTGGGCGGGGCCCTGGGCCGGGGCAGCGCCGCCGTCGCGGCTTTGACCGACACGGGCCTTGCCGCCGCCGTGGCGGAGCGGCTGGCCCAGGCGGACCCGGAACGCTACGGCGAGGCCGCCGCCCGGATGGAGCTGAAGCGCCGCCGGGCCAAGGAGCGGAAGGAGGCCCCCCGCCGGGACCCGCCGAAACGAGAGCCGCCGCAGGGAAGGGACCGCCGCCCACCCA
>NZ_CATMPS010000045.1:0-21082 GCF_950073225.1 uncultured Oscillibacter sp. | reverse complement strand
CATGTGCCCGCCCCCTGAAAATCAATCTCGTTTTCAGGGCCTTGCCGCACATTTTTTTGCCTTTGTCAAGGCTTTTTTTCTTTTGGAATTTATTGGTTAACTTAATGGCATTGCTCAAATTGAGACGCGTTTTTTCGACAAGCGGGGGAAATCATTTATCCCCCGGCGTAGTACTCCAAAGCCTGTACAGTTCGCCGCTCCGGGGAAACTCATTGGCGAAAGGCACGATAGAGCCACCAATTCGCAGGAGGCCGTGCCCAGCCTCGGCCCCGGTGACGTGGCCCATCTGCGTTTCGGAAATGTTCAGCAGCCGGGCAAGCTCCGCCCGGTCTGTTGCCGCCTGATTCAGCAGGACCAAAAACTCACTATTGGCGAACATGAGCCGGGCCGTGTCGGAGCGCAGACATTCCTCCACGTTCTGCGTCGCTCCGGTCATAGCCGCCCCGTACTTTCTGAACCGTTTCCAGCATTTATAGAGGAATTGGGCGCTGTAGTAATATTTGAAAAACAGGTAGATTTCATCTAGGAATACCCATGTGTACTTCCCGGCCAGCCGATTTGCGGCAACCCGGTTCTGGATCGTCTCCATGGTGACGTTCAGCGCCGTGGGCTTCAACTGCTCCCCCATTTCATAGAGGTCAAAGGACACAATCCGATTTGCGATGTCGGCATTGGTTTCATGAGCGAACATGTTCAAGCTGCCCTCCACGAACAACTCCGAGGCCAGGGCAAGCTCCTGGGCCTCCTGCTCCGGCTGGCGCTTGACCTCATTCCGCCAGTCAGACAGGACGGGCTGGCGGGCCTTGCCGCCGCTGAGGATGAAGTCATGGTAGACGCTGGCGGTGCATCGGTCAATGATAGACTTGTGGAACGCGCCAAGCTGGCCTACGCCCATCTGCTGTTCGCAAATGCTCATCAGCAATTCGGACTTCATTGCAACGGGGTTCTCCCCCGCGCCGTAGCCCTTGGAGATTTCCAGGGGATTGATATGGTGGCGGCTGTTGGGGGAAATCTCAATGACGGCCCCGCCCAGGGCGCGGATCAGGTCGGAGTATTCCCGCTCTGCGTCAATAACAATGATATAGCTGTCCAAAGCCTTGGCCCCACTGTCCAGCCTGCCCAAGTTCTTGCTTAGATCCGCGTCTACCCGGTGAAAGAAAGTCCGGGCCTCGTCTACATTCTTCCGGGCCACGGAGACGGTGATGTATTTGTCCTGTACCAGATTGTTGCTGGCGGCGGACTTTTCGGACATAACGGCATTGTATTCCTGACGGTACACGTCCAGTCCGTCCCCCTTCTCCCGCATGAGGACGCTTTTCTGAAAGTCCGTTCCGTTGAGACGGCGGTTGTTGATGGTGATTTTGGTGGTTGCGTCTGTAGGCAGGCTGTTGAGAACAGCGCAGTAAGAGCGGAACATATCCTCTTGGTCCTCGTGGGAGGCCAAGGTATAGTTGATATCGGCAAACCGCCATGTCTGCGTGAATTTGCCGTTGCTCTGCCAGATGCCGTCCCGGAAAATGCGTTGGACCGGGATAGACTGCTGCACGCTCCGGGGGATGAAAAAACGGGTCCGTTCGCTTCGGTTGGCGGCGGCAAGGGTTTTAATCATGCTTTCGGCCTCCTTTCCTCTCCTGGGCCTTCAAATAAAGATTTTCAGACTGGAATACTCTGGGTCCCACACATAGGATTTGGGATTTAATAAAGGCCCAGGCGAACTGCTCAAAGGTTAGGCCGTTGTACTGGAAAAAGCCCGTCACGGCAATCGGCACCGCCGCAACGATGCAAACCCAGCTCGCCGTTGATATTACAGTGTTCCTATTAAAACTCATTCATAGGCTTGAGAATTTCATTAACTTCTTGCTCACTGTATTTTTTTCCATATTCAAATTGTTCAGCTATTTTTCCAAGGATAACAACCTTTTTCTTTTCTTTGGGCGAAAAAGATTTTAGTACAAGAGGTTGAATACTGGAAAAAAAGTCTCAACAATGTGTTGCTTTTCATCCTCTGTGATAAGATAGCGATCATCCACATAAATTGCATTATTATGAATGGGAATGATCTGTTCAGTGGTTGTTGGTTCATCCTCAAACACTAATTCATACATGGCTAAATAGAATTTAGCCTGTTTTGCCCTTTCCCTAAATGTAAAGCGTTGTCTACGAATTGTAGCCTCTGTTACATTTAATTTTTTTGCCATATCCTTATCAGATATTTTTGAATAGAACATAGCAAGTAAATCTCTCTGGTTTTGGGTTAGAGTATTATACTTTGACTCCGAGCAAAGCAACTGTGTCAAATTGCTATCGTGGGACTGACTAATGTGTTTCATTACCGCAGGTTCAGCCATAAAAAAGTTTCCCTCAATTTGAAACACCTGGCCAATATTAAATACCTGCCCACAATGATTGCAGACAAAAACATCTTGCTCCTTGTCATACTTATACCCTTTTTTGATTTCATCAAGTGCCATTTTTCCGTAGTCCATATTTCTTCTCCTTTCTTATAAACATGTTATACTTTTGTTTATTATAATTGTCAACAATGAAAAAATGGTGAAATTGAATACTACTAAAACTGAAATTATATTTCATTCACATAATTTAACCCGAAATGTAGAATGATTTAGGATGATATGAAAATGAACCAAGATATACGCTTTTACTGTCATGCAAGACGCCTCCTTATGAAAATCATAGCAGGAATACCCTGACGTCCTGAAAAGGACGTTAAAAAGCCTAGTACGCGCAAATCCTGGAAACGCTCCTGAATTGTTCCATAAAACTTGAAAAAACCACTTAAATGTGGTATAATAAGCAATAGAAAGAAGCCGCTTTTCTGAGCAATTAAAACTTTCTTTTTTCGCTTCCCAGTATTTATTGAAAGCAGGTACATAGCCATGGAACCACCAATCAGTATCAATCATGTAACCTTCAATACAGGGAGATATGAACAAATCTCCATCAGGAATTTCAAATTTCCTCCCTATGACCGTATCGCATTGCATCACATCATCAACCAGGCCACAAGTCTTGAAGGCGTTGACATTGATGATAACATTATCCTTAAAATCAACGCCGATACATGCAGATACACAGCCACGTTTGCCTATGGTTCCTACGCCGCCAACGAGACTTTCTTGATTTCCGCCGGTGCGAAGACTAGGGACGCAATGAATGGGCTTTGGGACCGGCTCCGTGAATCCTATGCTCCAAAGTACCAAGTATCGACCCCACTCAAACGCAAGCCAACTGGACCTATGGTGGTCGACATTCTGCTCCCGTGCTCCAGGCCGGAGGTGTTAGCCTATCTGCGCAGCTCCGATTGTTATAACCTTTGCTTACGCCTTGGCTGGGCGATGCCCTGCCTGGAATGTATTAGAGTGTAGATACACGCAGCCCCGCCCATTGCCTGCGACGCTTTGAACGCTCGGACTGTGGCTGTAAGGGAGTCTCAATGTCCTGTCCGCGTGTCGCTGCCCGCAAGGTGCCGCCCTTGCTTTCCGGCGTGACGGGTGTCGCTCGGCTTTTCCCCGCAGGGGAAAAGTGTCATGGAGCGTCCGCCGTGTAGCTCGGCGCGAACAGATCGTATCCGTTGCCCTATACTGCACCGCCGTTATCTTGCGGGCTTTCTTTGTCAAGGTTCAGCAGATCGGGCGGTCAGACCGGGGAAACTAAGACCGCCGTACACCGGGCCCACCGACCTGACCCCCGCACTCCTGCGGGAGTTTGTGGAGAAAGTGGTGGTTCACGCCTCGGACAAATTCAGCGGACGCCGGGTACAGCGGATCGATGTGCATTATACGTTTATTGGGGAGATCGACTTGTCCCCGGAGTACAGCAAGTATGAAAAAGAGACAGCCGCATGACGCTCTCGCATCATGCGGCTGTCTCCTGTCAGGAAAACTTCTTTATCAGGGTTCCCCTAAGGTCTCTCTCCCGCTTTTTCTTCCGCCGGTTCAGTCCGCCGTCAGCACGCCGCCGAGATCCAGGGGCTTCCCATCAGACCAGAGGCGCTCTAAGTCATAGAACTCCCGGGCCTCCTGGGAGAACACATGAACCGCCAGGCAGCCGTAGTCCAGCAGCACCCAGGTGCCGTCCCGGTGGCCCTCCCGGTGGAGGGGGGCCTCTCCGGCCTGTTCCTTCATGGCCTTTTCCACCGCGTCGCAAAGGGCGTTGATCTGGGTGTTGGACCCGCCGGTAGCAATGACGAAGTAGTCTGCCAGGGTGGTCAGATCCGTGATTTCAATGGCGGAAATCTCTTTGCCCTTTTTCTCGTCCAGGGCCTTGGCGGCAATAATGGCCAGCTCCTTCGGTGTCATAGACATTCCTCTCTTTCCTAAAAATATGTGAATGGTGCCTTACGCGCTCAAGCGGCGGGGTCCGGCCCGATGAGGGTGAAGCCCGGGTCCGCCGGGAGCTGGGGATCCGCGGGAACCTCCGGAGCGGGCTCCGCGGGTGCCGGGGGCTCCGGGTCTGCCGGCGTGGGGTCCGGCACGGTATTGGGCATCTCCGGGGCAGGAGGCGCCGGGGTGCCGCTGTCCGGCGGGCTGACGGGCGTCGTTCCCCCAGGCTGGGCGGACCCATTGGAATCCGTGGTTCCGCCGCCGTTTTCGCCGGAGCCGATCGCCGTGTCCGGCGGTCCGGTGACCAGGGGCTCCCCGGTCTCCGGGTCAGTGGGAACGATGGGTTCGCCGGTCTCCGGGTCCACGGTGATGGGCAGGCCCGTCTCCGGGTCGATGGGATAGCCGTTTTCGTCCACGGCGGGCTCCTCTTCCTCCGGCTCGTCCTTGGGGGGCGGCAGGGCCGCTTTCTTATCCTCCACATAACCCGTGGAGGAGCTGACGGACCCGTCGGCGTTGACGGACATGATGTCCAGGTCCTTCATGGTGAAGACCTCGCTGAAGGGGCTGAGCTCGTTGTTCACCAGAGCCAGCAGCTCCTTGGCGTTGGGCACCACATAGGACTGCATATTCCCCACGCTCCGGCTGTAAGCGTACTTGGCCCGGTTGGGCATGGTGACAAAGTTCACATCCTCCGTCTTCAGCCCTCCCATCACCGCCTGCTGGCCGAACCAGAGGATGTTTTGGAAGCTCATGTCCGTTTCCACGTTCTTGTTGAACGCCTCAATGAGGGGGCCCACCTTGGTCATGTTCTTGGGCCGCAGGAGCTGATCCACCATGGCCTTCAAGAATGCCTGCTGGGTTTTGATGCGGCCCAGATCGCCGTCCGGGTAGCCCCTTGTGACGCCGTTTTTCCGGTTGTCATGGCGGTAGCGGAGGACCTGCATGGCGTCGTCCCCGCTGAGAAGGCGGTAGCCCGCCGTCTGGTGGATATGGAGATCCTGATAGGGGTCGTCGTAGTTCATGTCCTGGGGCACGTCGAAGTACACGCCGCCGATGGCGTCCACGATCTCCCCCACGGCGTCCCATTCCACCACCACCTGGAAGTCCGGCTCAAAGCCCACCAGCTGGGAAATCTCCTTGTAGAGGTGCTGGATGCCCCGCTCGCCGCCGCCGTAGTAATTATAGACGGAGTTGATCCGCTTGATGTCCCAGGGGACGTTCACCATGGTATCCCGGGGGATGGACATGACGGTGGCCTTTTGGTTCGTCACGTCGTAGCTGGCCAGCAGCATGGTGTCCGTATTTCCGCCGCCGCCGGTATCCCGGCCCAGGACCAGGACGGTCCAGTAATCCTTGCTCTTCCGCTCTCCATCGCCGCCACGGGGCCGGAGGCCCTCGCCGTAGTCAATGGGCTCCGGCCCGTCGGGCTTGCCGTCCCCGTCTTTGTCCACGGTATTTTGAGGGTCGTTCCGGACGGGCAGCTCCGGCCGGACGAAGAGGCTCCGCAGGGCCAGCGTCACCGCCAAAGCGATGGCCAAAACCACAACCACCACAATCAAAATGATCTGCTGGCGGGTCAGCTTCCCCTTCCGGGGGGACTTTGGCTTCTTCCCGCTGGGCGCCAGCCGCTTTCCAATATCGCTCATGTTATTCTCTCTGTCCTTTCAGTGCGTCCCTGGCCTCCAGGGTCTTGGGATGGATGGGGGCGTTCCGGCCCTCCATCTCCCCGATGGTCATTTCCAGGCCCAGCAGCAGACCTGCGTCCAAATCCTCGTAACAGGCCCGCCGCAGTTCCTCCACGCCGGGAAAGTCCCGGTTGGGCTCAATGTAGTCCGCCAAATAGATGACTTTTTCCAGCAGCGTCATGTTCCCCCGGCCGGTGGTGTGCCAGCGGATGGCGCCGGTAATTTCCCCGTCCGTGCCGAAGACCGCTTCCGCCACGCCCGCCCCGGTCTTGGCGTGGAGGAGCTTGATTTCCCGCCGCTCCATCTCGTCCAGGGGGACCTGAAAGCGCTCCGCCAAGGCCAGCTGCTCCGGGAGGTTCAGCTTCTTGGTGCAGTCGTGGAGCAGGGCGGCCCTCCGGGCCTTGTCCGCGTCCGCCCCCCAGCGCTCCGCCAGGCGGACGGCCTCCTGCTCCGTGCCCAGCACATGGGGAATGCGCCGGTGGTTCAAACAGCTCAGCGCCACGGGCCGGAGCTGCTCCAGAGGCAAATTTTTCAAGTCCGCCGCCGTGCCGTAGAGCTTCTCCCGAAGGATATAGCCGTACACCGCCGGGGCCAGGAGCCCTCCGCCCTCTCCCCCTGCCAGCCGGTCCCGCAGCTCCGTGGAGCTGACGTCCACCACGCCGGGGATGCTGAGGGTGAAGATCCGGGCCTGGGGATGCCTCCGGCAGAGGAAGTCCCGCTGAACGGAAAACAGCTCCTCCGTGTCCGCCTCCGTCCGCCCGAAGGCGGCGATTCCCGCCGAGGCGAGAATACGCTCCGGCTCATGCCAGGTATGGAAGGTCAAAAACATGTCCGTCCCCATCAGCAGCCACAGCTCGTCCTCCGGGTATTTCTCTTTCAAGCAGGCCAGGGTGTCGGCGGTATAGCTGCTTCCCTCCCGCCGGAGCTCCAGATCCAGGACCTCCGCCTTGTCCCCCAGGCCGGTCTGCTCCATGGCCAGGCGGGTCATTTCCAGCCGCTGCTCCGGCGTGGGACTGCCGGGGGGCAGGATTTTATGCGGCGGGTGGCCCGTGGGAATTATCAAGAGTTTATCCAGTTTCAAAAGCCCGGATACCGCCCGGGCGGCGGTAATATGTCCCAGATGCGGCGGGTTGAAGGCCCCGCCGTATAGGCCGATCTTCAAAATGGAAGCCTCCTCCCAAACCGGATCACGGTTTCTTCTTCCGCTCTTTTACCAATTGGATGCGCTTCTCCTTGGGTTTGGAGTGGGTTTCCCGGTACAGGACAAACTTGGTGCCGATGACCTGGACCACCTCGCTGCGGGTGGCCTTGGCCAGCTCCTCCGCCGCCGTCCGGGCGTCGTATTCCAGGTTGTTCTCCAGCACCTTCCCTTTGATGAGCTCCCGGGCCTCCAGGGCGCCGTCCGCCTGTTTGACGAGGTTTTCCCCGATGCCGTCCTTGCCAATTTGCAAAATGGTGTCGATGCCGTTTGCCAGGCCCCGCAGTTGGGCCCGCTGTTTGCTTGTCAAATCCAATGCTCAATCTCCTTTCAAAAGTCCGATCACGGCCAGAAGAAGCCCGCCGGCGCCGCAGCCAACGGCAATGAAGTTGTTGAGCGAAAACGAAATGCCCAGCAGACTCAGTGCGATCCCCAGAAGCATGGTCTTAACGCCGTTCATGCTCCCGCTTCTCCCTTGCTCAGATACGCCCTCAGCTTCTCCGTGAAGGCCGCCAGGGCCTTTCCACGGTGGGAAATTTTGCTCTTCTCCTCCGGGCCGATCTGGCCGAAGGTCTTCCCCTTCTCGGGAATCAGGAACACCGGGTCATAGCCGAAGCCGCCCTCCCCCAGGGGGGCGAAGGCGATGGCCCCGTCACAGCGGCCCTCCGCCTCCAGGGTGTCCCCATTGGGAAACGCACAGGCCACGGCACAGGTAAAATGGGCCGCCCGGGTGGTCTGGCCCCGAAGGTTCTGAAGCAGCAGACGCCGCCGCCCCGCGTCGTCCAGTCCCTCCCCGCCGTAGCGGGCGGAGTAGACCCCGGGGCCGCCGTTCAGGGCGTTTACGCAGAGGCCGGAATCGTCGGCAATGGCGGGAAGACCCGCCGCGGCGCAAACCGCTTTCGCTTTCAGCATGGCGTTTTCGGCAAAGGTAGTCCCGGTCTCCTCTACGTCCACCTCCACCCCGGCCTCGGCGGGGCTGACAACCTCCACGCCCAAGCCGGACAAAATCGCCTTCATCTCCGCCAGCTTCCCGGGGTTGTGGGTGGCCAGCACAAATTTCTCCGCCATCAGAATTTCCCTCCCAGCGCTTCTTTCTGCTTGGCAAGCAGTTCCTTGCAGCCCTTGGCGCACAGGCGCACCAGCTCCTGCTGTTCCGTGGGACTGAAAGCCCGGCCCTCGCCGGTGCCCTGAATTTCAATGAGCTCTCCCAGCTCGTTCATCACGCAGTTCAAGTCCACCTGGGCCCGGCTGTCCTCGCTGTAGCGCAGGTCCAGCAGGGCCGTGTCGTCCACAATCCCGGCAGACACGCCGGTGACGTAATGCCGGATGGGGCTGGCGCCCAGATCGCCGTTTTCCACCAGCCTCCGGCAGGCCAGCGCCAGGGCCACAAAGCCCCCGGTGACGGAGGCCGTCCGGGTCCCGCCGTCCCCCTGGAGCACGTCGCAGTCGATGGTAATGGTCCGTTCCCCCAGCTTCCTCATATCCACGGCGGAGCGGAGGGACCGGCCCACCAGGCGCTGAATCTCAGCGCTCCGGGGGGATAATTTCAGCTTGGCGACATCCCGGCGGCTCCGCTCCCGGTTGGCCCGGGGCAGCATGGAATATTCGGCGGTGACCCAGCCCTCCCCGTAGGGGACGTGGGGCGGGGTCTTCTCCTCCACACTGGCGCAGCAGAGGACCATGGTGTCCCCGCACTGGATGAGGCAGCTGCCCTCGGCGAATTTGATAAAATCGGTCGTAATGGTCACAGGCCGCAGCTCGCCCGCGGCCCGGCCGTCCTCTCTGGTCAAGTCAATTCCTCCTCCAATTATATACCCCTCCAGGGGTCCAGGGGCGCTCCCCTGGTTTTCCGCCCTTGGCGGAAAATAAATTTAAATCATTTTCCTGACGACATGCGCGTCAGGAAAATACCCCGGCCCCAGCCGCCTTGGGCGGCGGCTCCAGTCCGCAGACTGGAGGGGGGAATCTAAAGGGGGGACGAAGTCCCCTCTTTATCTAAATGATCGCCTCGGCGTACTCCTCGGAATCGAAGGGCCGGAGATCGTCGATGCCCTCGCCCACTCCGGCGAACTTCACAGGCACGCCCAGCTCCTGGGCAATGGCCACGGCGATGCCGCCCTTGGCGGTGCCGTCCAGCTTGGTGAGGATGATGCCCGTCAGCCCCGCCGCCTCCTTGAAGGTCTTGGCCTGAATCAAACCGTTCTGGCCCGTGGTGGCGTCCAGCACCAGCAAAGTCTCCCGGGCCGCGCCGGGGCACTCCCGGTCGATGATCTTGGAGAGTTTGGCAAGCTCCGCCATGAGATTGGCCTTATTGTGGAGCCGCCCCGCCGTGTCGCAGAGCACCACGTCCACCCCCCGGGCCTTGGCGGCCTGAAGGGCGTCGAAGAGCACCGCGCCGGGGTCCGCCCCCTCGTGCTGGCGGATCAGGTCCGCCTTGGACCGCTGGGACCAGATTTCCAATTGGTCCGCCGCCGCCGCCCGGAAGGTGTCCGCCGCGCAGAGAAGGCACTTCTTCCCGCCGTAGCGCAGGAGGTTCGCCATCTTGCCGATGGAGGTGGTTTTCCCCACGCCGTTGACCCCGATGAAGAGGAAGACGCAGGGGGAGGTGGAGACGTTCACCTCCGTGGTGCCCACATTCAGCGTGTCCACGATGATCGCCCGCAGGGCGGCGCGGACCTCCTCCTGGCTGACGAGTTTTTCCCTGCGGACCTTCTCCCGGAGCTTCTCCACAGTCTCCACGGCGATTTCCATGCCGAAGTCGGAGAGGATTAAGGTCTCCTCCAGCTCCTCGAAGAAGGCCTCGTCGGCCTCGGTGTAGGTGGTGAACAGGTTGGTGGTGATCTTTTTCAGCTTGTCAAAGAAACCCATAGGCGCCTCCTGGTGGTTTTCAGCCATGAAGATGGCTGGTTCTTTGCACCCCCCGTTTTCTCTTTTCCTTCCAGAAGGAAAAGAGAAAACGGGCCGTGCACGGTCCAAAAGAGAAAAGGAAGTACGGCCCCTGCGGGGGGGCGTGGGACGGGGGACGCGCAGGAGGTGCTTCCTCCGGGTACGCATGTCTATCGCCCGCGGCGTGGTGCAGGCGGGGGGTTAGGTGGTTATCGAATGGACTTCCTCCTCTTTCCGCTGCCGCTCCCCTCTCTACTCTGCTGGACTCTACTGGATGTCCAATTCCTTTGCCATGTCGTTCAGATTGATGGTCAGGATTTTGCTCACGCCCTTTTCCTGCATGGTCACGCCGTACAGCACGTCGGCCTCCTCCATGGTGCCCCGGCGGTGGGTGATGACAATGAACTGCGTTTTGCCCGTCAGAGCCCGCATGTACCGGGCGTAGCGGGTGACGTTCACGTCGTCCAGCGCCGCCTCGATCTCGTCCATGACACAGAAGGGGGTGGGGTGGACCTTTAAAATCGAGAAGTACAGCGCGATGGCTACAAAGGCCTTTTCCCCGCCGGACAGCAGGGAGATGGTCTTGAGGGTTTTCCCCGGCGGCTGGGCCTTGATCTCAATGCCGCAGTTCAGGATGTCCGTCTCGTCCTCCAGCTCCAGCTGGGCCTGTCCGCCGCCGAACATCTCTAAGAACGTAGCCTGGAAGCTCTCGTTCAAGAGCTGGAACTGCTCGGCAAAGATCCGGGTCATCTCCCCGGTGATGCCGCCGATGATGGTTTCCAGCTCCCCCTTGGCCTTTTCCACGTCGTCCCGCTGGTCCGTTAAATAAGTATACCGGGTGTTCACCCGCTCATACTCCTCAATGGCGCCGATGTTCGGCGTTCCCAGGGCGGCAATGCCCTTTTTCAGCTCTCCAATACGCCGGGCGGCCTTGGGGACGCTCTCCAGCTCGATGCGCTGGGCCTGGGCGTCGGAGTGGCTGAGCTCATAGTGCTCCCAGAGGCGGTCGATAATCTGCTTTTCCTCCATGCCGGAGGTGGCCAGCTTCTGCTCCAGCCGGGAGGCGGAGCGTTCCAGGTTCAAGAGGTTTTCGTTCATCTCCTGGCTGGCCTTGTTCTGGGCGGTCCGCCGGGCCTCCAGGGCCATTTTCTCCTCGTTCAGGGCGCTCAGCCGCTCCTGGCAGCTCTGCCGCCGCTGGTTCAGGGCACCCATGTCCTCCCGGCGGCGGGCGATCTCCGCCTGGGCCTTTTCAATGGCCTCCTGGTAATTCCCAAGCGTTTCTTCCTTCTGCCGCCGGTCTCCCGTCAGCTCCGCCGCCAGGCGGCGCAGGTCCGCGGAGCGCTGGAGGGCGGCGTCCCGCTCGGCGGTCAGGGCGGCCAGCTCCTCCTTCCGGGCGGTGACCTCCTCGCTGAGGGCGCTGGACTGGGCCAGAAGCTCCGACTGGCCGGAGAGGGCCTGGCCGGCCTGTTCCCGGTATTTCGCGGCCTCAGCCTCCTGCTGGGCGACGGTTTGCTCCGCCCGATCCTTTCGCTGCCGGTTCTCCTCCAAATGCCCGGTGAGGCTCTCCAGCTCTCCCGTCAGGTTTTCCAAATTCCCGCCCAGGGATTTGAGCAAAATGTCAAAGTGGTTCTTCGCGCCTTCCAGCCGCAAAACCTCGTCCTCCGCCTGGCGGCGCTGGCCCTCGGCGGTCTCCAGGTCGTACCGGGCGGCGGACAGGTCCCGCTGGACCTGCTCCTCCTCCCGTTTCACCGCCTCCAGGCGCTCCCGCATTTCGGCGGAACGGCCGTGGAGTTTTTCCAGCTCCGCCGCCCGGCTCAGCACGCCGGCGTTCCGGGACGCGGAGCCGCCGGTCATGGAGCCGCCCCGGTTGATGACCTGGCCGTCCAGGGTGACGATGCGAAAAGCGTTATGGTACTTCCGGGCCAGGGTGATGCCGCAGTCCAGGTCCTCCACGATGACCGTCCGGCCCAGGAGGTTCTGGAAGATGTTCTGATACCTCGGATCGAAGCTCACCAGCCGGGAGGCGATTCCCACGAAGCCCAATTCCCTTTCCACGCCGTTCTGGCGCAGCTCCTCTCCCCGGATGGCGGTGAGGGGAAGGAAGGTGGCCCGGCCCCCGTCCCGCTGCTTCAGGTAGCCGATGGCGGCCTTCGCGTCCTCCTCCCGGTCCACAACAATGTTTTGGAGGCCTGCCCCCAGGGCAATTTCGATGGCCACGGTGTACTGCTGATCCGTTTTCATCAGCCCCGCCACGGGGCCGTGGACTCCCCGCAGGTTATTCTGGCACACCAGCTTGACGGCCTTGGAAAAGCCCTCGTAGTCCTTTTCCATCTCCGTCAAGAGCCGGATGCGGTTTTCCAAAGCCCCGGCGTCCATGGTCAGCTTCATCCGCCTGTCCGCAGCGGCGGCGGCCTTTTTCTCCCGCTCCTCCATCCGCAGGCTGTGGCCCGCGATGATGTTGGCGGCGGCCTGGGCGTCGTCCCTGGCGTCCTCCAGGGCGCGTCGGTTGGCCTTGGCTTCCTTTTGGGTCTGCTCCAGCTGCTCCTCTATGGCGGCCTTTTCCGCCTCCACAGCGCTCCGGCGCTCCTCCAGCTGCCCGTTTTCGGCGGCGAGGGCGGCGGTTTCCGCCCTGGCGTCGGCGGCTGCGGCCACGGCCATAGCCTCCCGGCCCCGAAGGGCCTCCGCCTCGGACTGCTGGCCCCCCGCCTGGGCGGCGGCGGCCCGGGCCTTTTCCAAAAGGGCCTCCAGGCCCATGTTCAGCTCCCCCAGCCGCCGGGACAGGCCCTCCGCCCGGTCCTTCTCCTGGGCGGACTGGGCCGCCAGGCCCCCGGCCCGGCTGTCGGACTCCACCAGCTCCGCCTGGGCCCGGTCAATGTTCTCCCGATTGTGGGCGATGCCGGTTTCCAGCACCGCCACGGCGGCGGACTGGTCCTTCGCCTGGGCGTCCAGCTCCCCGGCCTCCGCCCGGACCTGCTCCGCCTCCATGTCCTTTTGGCGCATTTCCTCGCCAAAGCGCTCCCCCTCGGCATAGAGGGCATCCAGGGCGGCCCGGGCCTCGTCCCGCTCCTTCTCGGCGGCGTGGAAGTCCATCTCCAGCTTCCGGGCGCTGATTTTCAGCGCGTCCAGATTTTCCAGCCACACGGAGATTTCCAGCACCCGCAGCTCGTCCCGCAGGACGAGGTATTTTTTCGCTTTCTCCGCCTGGTCCCGCAGGGGCTCCACCTGGAGCTCCAGCTCGGAAATCTTGTCGTTGATGCGGACCAGGTTTTCCTCCGTCCGCTCCAGCTTCCGCTCCGCCTCTTCCTTCCGGTGGCGGAAGCGGGAGATACCGGCGGCCTCCTCGAAGATCTCCCGGCGCTCGCTGCTCCGGGTGGAGAGGATTTCGTCAATTTTGCCCTGGCCGATGATGGAATAGCCCTCCCGCCCAAGGCCAGTGTCCAGAAACAGCTCCGTCACGTCCTTGAGCCGGACGGATTGGCGGTTGATGTAGTATTCGCTCTCCCCGCTGCGGTAATACCGGCGGGTGACGGCCACCTCCGCCTCCTCCATGGAGGGGAAGATGCGCTCCGTGTTGTCCAGCACCAGCGTCACCTGGGCGAAGCCCACCTGCTTTCGCTGCTCCGTGCCGCCGAAAATGACGTCCTCCATCTTCGCGCCCCGGAGGCCCTTGGCGCTCTGCTCGCCCATGACCCAGCGGATGGCGTCGGAGATATTGGATTTTCCCGAGCCGTTTGGGCCCACAATGGCGGTGATATCCTCCCCGAAGTTCAGGACGGTCTTGTCCGGGAAGGACTTAAAGCCTTGAATTTCCAGCGCTTTTAAATACACGTTTCCACCTCTGCCGAAGCTCCGTCAAAGGGGGCTTCAATAATCAATTAACTATAGCAGAGAACGCGCCGCATTTCAAGATAAAATCTGTAAAGCTATCGCTGCATGATAAACAACAAGAAAATGGACTGTCAGCCTTCCTACATCCGGATCATTTCTGCCCAACTCGTAAATCGCCAGCAAATAGCGGAGGTGGGCCTCCCGTAATTCTGTCATATAAATTGTTTCCTCCCCAACGGGAGAAGGCATGAGCAGACCTGCTGCCCATGCCTCCTCACTATGTTTTGCTGAATTAAAGTTTTCAGTGACAGCCGCGGCAGTTTCCGCAGTCGCCATTGCAGCCCCCGCCGGATTTATGGGATTTCCATAAGGACCGGACCGCCAGTGCCACAACGCCTGCCAGTGCCAGCAGGACGACAATTTCTCCAGGAGTCATGTTCCGCTCCCCCTTACTGCGCGGCAGCCACAGAGGTCAGCCGCCGGGTACTCTCCTCGCCCTGATAGCCCTTGCGCAGCAGCAGGTACAGGATTCCCGCCAGCAAGACCAAGGCGACGGCCGTTCCAACGCCAAGCACCGCCTCTCCGGTGACCAGCCCGCCCAGCTGGAACACAATCAGGCTCACCACATAGGCAAAGCCGCACATATAGCCAATGGCGCCCAGGGTCCATTTCGCGTTGTTCATTTCCCGCTTGATAGCGCCCATGGCGGCGAAGCAGGGGGCGCACAGGAGGTTGAAGATCATGAAGGAGTACGCGGCCATGGCTCCGAAGTCCGCACCAACGGCGGCATAGATACCGCTGGCATCCTCCATCAGGTCCGCCTCACCGGCGTAGTGGTAGGCAACGCCAAAGAAGTTGACGACCTCCTCCTTGGCGATGAGGCCGGTGAAGGTGGCGGTGGTGGCCTTCCAGGCCATGTCACCTACCCAGCCCAAGGGGGCAAAGATCACGGCGACACCGCCTCCAATTGCGGCCAGCAGGGAGTCGTTGTTGTCCTCCACGGCCTGGAACACACCGTCCACGACTCCGTAGCCCATGAGGAACCAGAGGATGATAGAACTCAGGAGGATGATGGTCCCCGCCCGCTTGATGAAGCTCCAGCCCCGCTCCCAGGTAGCCCGCAGGACGTTGGAGGCGGAGGGGGCGTGGTAGGCGGGCAGCTCCATGACAAAGGGTGCAGGTTCCCCGGCAAAGGCTTTGAACTTCTTCAGCATGACGCCGGAGATGACCACGGCGGCGATGCCGATGAAGAAAGCGGAAGTAGCCACCCAGGGAGAATCGCCGAACACCGCGCCCGCGAACAGGCCGATGATGGGCATCTTGGCTCCGCAGGGGATGAAGCCGGTGGTCATGATGGTCATTTTCCGGTCCCGGTCCTGCTCGATGGTCCGGGAGGCCATGATGCCGGGGACGCCGCAGCCGGTGGCCACCAGCATGGGGATGAAGCTCTTGCCGGAGAGGCCGAAACGGCGGAAGATGCGGTCCATAATGAAGGCGACACGGGCCATGTAGCCCACGTCCTCCAGGATGGCCAGCAGCAGGAACAGCACCAGCATCTGGGGCACAAAGCCCAGCACCGCGCCCACGCCGGCCACGATGCCGTCCTGAATCAGGCCGTAGAGCCAGCCGCCCTCGGCCACGCCCAAAGCGCCCAGGATGGTGTCAAACAGGCCGGGAACCCACTCGCCAAAGAGAACATCGTTGGCCCAATCGGTTCCCATGGTGCCGATGGAAATGGCCCAGCCGCCCATGGCAATGGCATAGATGCAGAACATGACCACGGCGAAAATGGGCAGGGCCAGAATTCGGTTGGTGACGATCTGGTCGATTTTGTCGGAGACGGACAGGCTGCCTCTCGCCGCTTTCTTTTTCACAGCCTTGGTCACAACGGAGCTGATGTAGGAGTACCGCTGGTTGGTGATGATGCTCTCGGCATCGTCGTCCAATTCCTTTTCACAGTCGGCGATGTGTTCCTCAAGGTGGGATTTCAGATCATTCGAAAGGTTCAGCTCCTCCAAGACTTTTTCGTCCCGCTCGAAAATCTTGATGGCATACCAGCGGAGATACCCGTCCGCCACCTTACCCTGGATGGATTCCTCAATGTGGGCCAGGGCGTGTTCCACGCTGCCGGTGAACACATGGGGCAGCTCCCCGGCCTGATGGCGCTGGGCCAGAGCCACGGCTTTCTCCGCAGCCTCCAGGCCGCCCTCGCCCTTGAGGGCACTCATCTCCACCACCTCGCAGCCCAGGGCGGTCCCCAGCCTGGCCAGGTCAATGGTATCGCCGTTTTTCCGCACCAGATCAATCATGTTCACCGCCACCACCACGGGCAGGCCCAGCTCGATGAGCTGGGTGGTGAGGTAGAGGTTCCGCTCAATGTTGGTGCCGTCCACGATGTTGAGGATGGCGTCCGGCTTTTCGTTCACCAGGTACGACCGGGCCACCACTTCTTCCAGCGTATAGGGGGACAGGGAGTAGATGCCGGGCAGGTCCTGAATCACCACATCCTTGTGTCCCTTCAGCCGGCCCTCCTTCTTTTCCACCGTCACCCCGGGCCAGTTGCCCACATACTGGCTGGAGCCGGTGAGTGCGTTGAACAGCGTGGTCTTGCCGCAGTTCGGATTGCCCGCCAGGGCAATTTTGATGTCCATTTTGTTCTCTCCTTTCAAATGTTAGCTTTAGCTAACCTGCGAGGTAAATAACAGCGGCCTTCTGCCGCGTTCGTTTACTGGACTTCGATCATTTCCGCATCGCCCTTGCGGACAGACAGCTCATAGCCCCGAACATTCAACTCCATGGGGTCGCCCAGGGGGGCCACCTTGCGTACGAAGATTTCCACGCCCTTGGTGATGCCCATGTCCATGATCCGGCGTTTCACCGGCCCTTCTCCGTGGAGCCGTGCCACAGTTACTGTCTCGCCCACTTTCGCGTCTTTCAGTGTTTTCATTTGCTCTCCTCCCTTTTGTTGTCTTAGATCATGATACGATTTGCCATGGTTTTGTCCAGCGCGATCCGGCTGTCCTTCACCTGGACAATCAGGTTCCCCGCGCTCTCGCTTACCACCGTCACATCGCCGTCCACCACAAAGCCCAACTCCGCCAAGTGCTGACGCACCTCGTCCCTGCCGGAAATCTTGCGAATGGCGGCCGTTTCGCCCGTCTTTGCCATTGTCAGCGGCATCATTTCTCTGCCTCCCTCTGCAATGCGGTTAGCAAAACCTAACCGTGAAATCAGCCTCAGTTTACTACCACTAACCATTGTTGTCAAGTCCCATTGAAGAAAAACTTGCTTTTTTAGTTAGAATGTGCTAACCTATGCATAGACGCACCAAAGTGAGGAGGCTTTTTTGTGAATATTTACGAATCCGCTGAGGACTATTTGGAGCGTATTTTAATGGTTCGAGAGAGAAAGGGCATTGTCTATTCGATTGACATTGCCCATGAACTGAATTTTTCCAAGCCCAGCGTCAGTGTGGCGATGAAGCGTCTGCGGGAAAACGGGTATATTCAAATGGACGCAGATGGTGCTATTACTCTATTGCCGCCAGGGGAGGAGATTGCCCAGCGCATATATGCCCGCCATCAGCTTTTATCGGAATTTTTGACGCAGTTGGGAGTATCCCCGGAGAACGCTGCTACGGATGCCTGTAAAATTGAGCATGACATCAGTGAGGAGAGCTATGAGCGGATCAGGGAGGTCACGCTTCAAAAGCGGACGGAGTAAGCGTTGGTAATTGGGTTCCTGTTATGATGCGGAGTACCGCTTCAAAGGAAAACCGCCCCTTACAACCAAGAGGCGGTTCTCCTTTTATGCTGGGACTGCCAGCCGTTCAATGGGTATTCCTTGCTCAAACATGGCCACATAGGTCTGGATGCACTTACGGTAACACGCGAAACATACTTGCATTTCTGCCGGATTACCGTAAGACTTCCAGAATCCGCAGCAGGTAAAATTCCGCCCCCGGTTTTCAATGAATCCAATCACATCCCGGAGGGGATACCCCAGAAATATACCAATTTCATGAGGAAATTCCGACTGAGTTTCCAAGCGGCAGGCAAGCTGTACCAGCAAGCCGTCCAAGTCCGTGTCAATATATCCGGTGTTCCTCAAAAATTCCTGATACGCATGGTCTGTCAGCAACTGCTCCAAATGGTTCCGCCGATACACATAGACGATTACTGAGCCGGAGTTAGGGCGTTCCAGAAGAATCTGAACTTCGAGTCCAAGGGGTGATAAACGCTCATTCCACTGGCAAACTTTCTGCCGGGGAACCTCCAGTGAAGCGTGCTTGAAGCAGAAGATACTTCCTGGCTTTATCCCGGCCAGTGTGGGGGCGCACTGCCGGACCAGTACGCCCTCAAAGGTCCGGGAAACACCGCTAGCTTGGCTTACCACGCCGCCAACTTCCTGCCCAGCTCTTTGCAGGCTTCCTCGCCCGCTGCGTCCTCCGGTAAGGACCCGGGCCTCAAGATCGGGAAGGACCACAAGCTGGCGAACTACCTCGGAGGGGTCCTAAAGAACGGCTATCGGTCCCCGGAGGCCGCCCTCGAGGAAATTGCGGTTAAAGGGATGGAATTTGATACTATAGCAATCCAATAAAATTGCGATTACCTCATTTCCTTTTTTCCAAATTGTGTGACGGACAGGGCAAGCAGAGCAGCGAATACAGCGATTGCACAGGGCAGGAACGGCATCAACGCAAATGCGGAATCAGAGGTTTCCGCCGTAAAATCGTGCAGAGAGCAGGACACCAGATAGCCGCTGTAACAGTAGGGATACGCAATCCAGAGCGGCGTGTTGGCGGCCAGAATACCGGGGATCACCAGCAGCAGGTTTAGCCCCACGGAAAGCAAAGGCTTTTCAAATAACACCGTGATAGCCCACATCGCCGCCAAGCATGGGAGCATGGTCAAAAACAGCCCCACGCACCATTTCAGAAGATAGAGAACGGGCAATGTTTCCGTAATACCCATTGTTGAAGCAGCCAGCATACCGGCAACTACGAACACCGCCAGAAAGACAACCATTTCCATGAATAGGTAGAACATCAGGACGCAAAACTTTGCCAGAGAAAGGGCCTTTCGGCTCACCGGCAGGGCCAGCATTTTCAAAATGCCATTGTTTTGTGTTTCCCGCCCCGCAATCATCACGCAGACCACGATCATGCTCAGCGGCAGCAGATAGTAGGCGTAGACCAGGGCGCTTTGAATAAACATAGCGGGCCATGCGCCCAAGTACTCCGGCGTGAAGTACCGGCTTAACGACGCTACCCCGGAGGCCACTACCAGCAGCGGGGCAATAAAAATCAGCGGAACGATCTTTGAGCGTTTCACTTTCATAAACTCAATGCCAAGCAAATCCAAAAAGTTCATGCGACTCCTCCTTTACTCATAGCGCTTACTTTTCGCCATCCACAGCCCAAGGCCAAGGAAAAGGAGCGTTTCGACCAGAGCAAACAGCACCACCAGCATATCGGGCTGTGCGCTCATAGCCACCGCAGGTTTGAACATCACAATGAACGGATGCACCATCAAGACCGCCACAGCCGACGATGCCAGGGCCATCCCGCTTAAAAAACCGGCCACTCCCACGCCAAGGGGAACCCACATATTTTCAAAGCGGGAGGAGATCAGCACCATAAAGGACAGCACCGGCATGGATGTGATGAACGAATAGGCCGTAAAGCGGAGCAGCGTTCCCATTTCAAATGTCCCTTGGGGCAGATCGCTCATTCCGATTTTCATGAGCGCCAGATTTTCCAGAGCCACCGCCACAAAGAGTATGACGGTCAAGATCAGGAATTTGCAGAGATACATCCCCGGTACGCTCATGGGAAGCATATACATCTTTTTGATTGCGCTGCCCTTAAACTCCATGTTGTAGACCATGCAGGAGGCGACAACGATACCAAACAGGTTCAGTATCATAATCATGCCGTAAAGCTGGGTCAGCAGTACGTCCATCGGGGCCAGCGGAAGATTGAGCAGCGTATCTTTTCGGACAAGGAAGTTGACAAAGGCATAGGCCGCGCCTAAAATACCGACAGCCAGCAGCACCGGGATCACCCCTGTCCGCTTCTCTTTCCGAAGTTCGATCACAAGCGCCCTCATAGCTTTGCCCTCTGCTTTCTGGCGGCATTGTCCTGCTCCACGATGGAGAGGAACACATCTTCCAAATTGTCAGCGGACATTCCCGCCTGCCCTGCGCTGTGCCGCAGATCATCCAAGCTGCCCTCAAACAGCAGCCGTCCATGATTGAGGATGCCGATGTCGTCCGCCATCAGCTCAATTTCCGACAGCATATGAGAGGAAATGAGGATGGTGCAATCGTACAGATCAGGCAGGGATTTTACCAGATTGCGAATTTCATGGATGCCAGAGGGGTCAAGGCCGTTGGTCGGTTCATCCAGAATGAGGATAGGCGGACGGCCCAGCAGCGCCCCGGCGAGGCCAAGCCGCTGTTTCATACCCAGGGAATACTTCTTTGCGAGGCGATCTCCAAATTCGGACAGCCCCACCAGCTCTAGGGCGTCCTCCACGGTGTTTTGACCCAGGCCCAAAATCCGGCGTATCACATCCAGGTTTTCCCGGCCCGTTAGGTTGGCATAGAACGAGGGGGCCTCAATGAAAGAGCCAATCTCCCGCAAGATTTTCAGCCGGTCATTTGGAAAGTGTTTTCCATCAATGGTGAAGCTGCCCTTTGTGGGGGCGGTCAGTCCTAGGAGCATCTTCATGGTAGTGGATTTGCCCGCTCCATTGGGGCCGAGAAAGCCGTAAATACTACCCCTGCGGACGTGAATAGACACATTGTTGACGGAGGTAAAATTTTTGTATTTCTTCGTCAACTGCTCTGTGGCGATGATATAGTCCATAGACACATCTCCTTTCTGCCCCTATGGTACAGTATCAACCTGACTTCTACATTCTCTTGTCCTTACTTTTACCTTACTTTTTCATAATGGCGTTCACAAAGCGGGTGGGCCGTGTTATAATCAAGTTGCAAGTTGACAAATCGGAGTTAAGGAAACGCTGATTTAATCCCCCGAAATGATAAAAGATGTGATAAAATAAGGGAAAGGGGGCGCGGAGTATGAAACAGGAAAGTTTTAGCGATATGGAATATAGATGCCGGAAAAAGAAAAC
>NZ_CATMPS010000044.1:0-22129 GCF_950073225.1 uncultured Oscillibacter sp. | reverse complement strand
AAACAGGAAAAAATAGTCTCCCACAGCGATGACAAACACCGCCAGGGTCAAAAGGCCGTAACGCCGCAATCCTTTGACCATAGCCGCCCTCACAAAAATTCCAGCACGCCGTCCAGCCGGCCCAGCACGGCGTCGGCGGCGCTTTGGTCCAGGGTCAGCTCCGGCCGGGGCTTTAGGGCGCAGACCCGAATCCCCGCCCGTTTGGCAGCGGTGATGCCGGTGGGGGAGTCCTCCACAGCCAGGGCGGTCTCCGCTGTCAGTCCCAGGGCCTCCATGGCCCGCAGGTAGATTTCCGGGTCCGGTTTGTGGGCAGCGCACTGCTCCCCGCTGATGCAGAAGTCTACCAGCTCCTCCGCCCCAGCCAGACGGACCACTTCCTTCACCGCCCCCAGATAGGAAGAGGAGGCGATTCCAATTTTCAGCCCCCTGTCCTTCAGGGCCCGGAAGAGGCTGGGAACCTGGGGGTTCAGCAGCTCTTCGTAGGGCACCGGATGCAGATGCCGGTAGGCCCGGTAGCCCATGAGCATCTCCTGCCGGAACTCCGGGTCGTCGGGGACCAGGGCCTCCCAGATGGCCCGCTCGTTGGAGCCCACGAAGCTGTTGCTGGGGCAGGGGAAATCCATCCGCTGGAAGAACTCCGCCCGCCGCTTCTGGTAGTACCACTCGCTGTCAATCAGCACGCCGTCCATGTCGAAAATCACGCCTTTTACCATGACGATCGCCTCCTAAAAGCAAGGGGAGGACGGGCTGTCCGCCCGCCCTCCCGGCAAGTGTATTTTGTACTCCGAATCAATATTCGATCTTCCACATGTAGCGGCGCTTGCTCAGGGGATGTTGGCGGATGAAGCTCAGCTCCTCGGCGAAGACCCGGAACACGGCAGTGTGGAGCAGGGGGTTGAAGTAGGTCGCCACATCGCTGGAGGCGGCGGAGGCGAGGTTATAGTCCTTGGCATCCACCACGGTGGTCAGGGCGTCGAAGCGCTGGAGGAAGGTCAGGGCCCGGGCGTCCACGGGGCGGGTCTTGCCGTCGTTCATCAGCAGGATGAAGGGCACATCCTTGTCCACGATCTCGAAGGGGCCGTGGAAGAACTCGCCGGAGTGGAAGGAGCCGGAGTTGATCCACTGCATCTCCATCATCAGGCAGATGGAGGTGGAGTAGGCCACCTCGGCGGAAGCGCCGGAGGACATGACATACACCACCGGGGCGTCGGCGTACTTGGCGGCGAATTCCTTGGCGGCCTTGCGGGCGGACTGGGCGCTGTTCTCGGCCAGCTCGAAAATCTTGTCGAAGCCAGAGAGCATCTGCTCGTACTTGTCATAGCCCTCGGTCTGCTGGAGGAGCTCCAGGGCCAGGGCCATGACGTAGCCCATCTTCTCCAGCTTGGCGGCGTAGTTGGCCTCGAAGCCGTGGACGATGGAGAAGTCGGCCTCCTTGGTCAGGGGGGAGCCGGCGGCGTGGGTCACGGCGATGACGGCGGCTCCGGCGGCCTTGGCCACGGAGTTGGCCTGGACGGTCTCCGGGGTATTGCCGCCCAGGGAGGCGGTGATGACCACGGTGTTCTCTCCCAGCCAGTCGGGGGTGTCGTTGTTGAACTCGGCGGCGGTGTAATGATAGGAGCGGAGCTTCTTGGCGGCGCTGGTCAGGAAATACTTGCCGGGGTACAGCTCGCTCTTGGAAGCGCCGCAGCCCACGAAGGCCACATTTTCAACGGTGCGGGAAGCGGTGATCTTGGAGACGATGTCGTGGACCATGCTCATGTCGATGTTATACATAATAATTTTCCTCCTGATATGTTTTAAAATGGTTGGGTGAAAGGTGAATGTATGAATGGTTTCCGATCAAACCAGGATGTGCAAAGCGTTAATGACGATGCCGCCCACGATGCAGATGGCCAGCAGCCAGCCTGTTTTGAAGCGCTTTTTAATCATGGCGTACATGGCCATGACCACCGCCAGATCCAGGGCGCAGGGGAGAATGGAGTCCACAATGTCCTGCAAAACCAATCCCGCGCTCTCAAAGGTAATCGGCGTCGTGATGCCCACCATGCTGGCCACCATGGCTCCTATGACCATCAAGCCCACGATGCCGCAGACGTACATGAGCTGGTCCATCATGCCGCCCTGGAGCTTGGTAAGGTACTTGCTGCCCATGGTATAGCCCAGCTTCCCGGCAAACCACGTCACCACGAAGGAGGGAACGAAGGAGATCAGCATGGCCAGGATGGGCCCCAGGATGCTGCCCTGCTGGGCCAGCTGGATGCCTAAGCCAAAGGCGATGATGCGGATGGTGCCCTGGAAGAAGCTGTCGCCCACGCCGGAGAGGGGGCCCATGAGAGAGGTTTTCACGGCGTTGATGGTGTCCGGGTTGAAGTTCTCCCGGTCGGCGGCGTACTGCTCCTCCATGGAGGCGGCGAGGCCCAGGGTGAAAGCGCTGGTCTGGGGCGTGCAGTTGTAGAAGGCCATGTGCCGCTGGTAGGCTTCCTTCTTATGGGCCAGCTGCTGGGGGTCCTTCTCGTCAGGGTAGATACGGTCCAGGGTGGGGGCGATGCCATAGAGGAAGCCCATGTTCATCTGCCGTTCGTAGTTCCAGGAGTCCTGGATGGCCCAGGAGCGCCAGAGGAACTGCCAGTATCTTCTGCGGTCGCTGATTTTCGCGCTGCTCATTGCGTCATCCTCCTTTACAGATCGTCGTCTTCCAGCGGGTCATAGTCGTCGGCCACAGGAGCGCCATTGGCGGAGGCGGGAGAGCCGCCCCGGAACTTCAGCCCCGTCAGCACCACGGCGATGATGCAGGCGAAAATGGCGATGGCCGTGATGTTCAAACCGATGTAGCCCACCAGGAAGAAACCCAGGAGGAAGAAGACCACCAGACTCTTGTTCAGCATACTGCTCAGCAGCAGGGCGATGCCGTAGGCGGTGAGGAACTTACTGCCCAGGTTCAGCCCGTCGGTGAGCCAGGCGGGAATGACTTCCACCAGCTTCTGCACGAAGTCGGTACCCAGGTAAACTGCCAGGAAGATGGGCACGAAATACATCAGGGAGTAGAGCACCGTGCCCCAGAGGATGTGCATGCTCCGTGCCCGGCGGAAGTTGCCCTGGAGGATGGCGGCGTCCGCCGCGTGAGTGAGGTTGGAGAGGATGGTCCGCATCAGCACGCCCAGCATCTGGCCCAGGACGGCGATAGGGATGGCCAGGGCCAGGGCGGTTTCCGTGCTGGCATCGGTGAGAATGGCGAAGGCGGAGCAGATGATGGCCGCCATGTTCATATCCGGGGGCGCCGCCGCACCGATGACCACCAGTCCTAAGCTCATCAACTCAATGGACGCGCCCACAGCCAGGCCCGTGGGGAGGTCGCCCAGAATCAGACCCACGATGGTGCAGGAGATCAGGGGCCGCTCAAAGTTCAGCCGACCCAGCAGGCGGGAGTCCAGGATACAGAACACGCCTACCAGCCCCAGGATCAGGGATGTCAAAAGCATAGGGGATTTCCTCCTTCTTGATTTCCGTTTCTCTGGATTACAGCTTCAGGGCCTCTTCTTTATGGCTGGGCGTCTGCTGCATGAAGATTTTGACGCCCGCGTCCAGCAGCTCTTTCGTCTGGGCAATCTCCTCGTCAGTCAGGAAGACGGACTGGCCGTACTGCTTGGTGCCGGGGCGGTTGGCGGTGGCCCCGTAGTTGATTTCCTTCAGCTTGGGATAGCCCTTGCAGAAGGCCCGGAGGGTAGCCACGTTCCCGAAGATAAACATGATGTTCTCATTCAGGGTTTCCACCTTGGGCATCTTGGCCAGGGCCTTCTCCAGGGGGAAGATGTTCAGCTTCACCCCGGTGGGCTTGCTGAGGGTCAGGGCGGATTTCTTGAGGTCGTCGTTTGCCGCCTCGTCGTCCACCACGATGATGCGCTGGGCGCTCACGTGGCCCGTCCAGGCGAACACCACCTGCCCGTGGAGCAGCCGGTAGTCCAGTCGTACCAGTTTGATCATAAATCGTCCTCCTCATTTTCCGCCGCCTGTTGCAGCAGTTTGTTGCAGTTCACAATCTGGCCACGGGCCTCCTCCAGGAACTCCTCGATCTCCCCGTCGCTGAGGGGGGCCTCCGCCGAGGCCAGATTCAGGGCAAGGCAGGCGTTGGTCCCGCACAGCAGGGTCGCCTGGGGGAACTCCGGCAGCAGCGTGAGCATGTCGTTGTTGACGCTTCCTCCCATGACGTCGGTGAGGATGTAGACCGCGTCCGCCGGGTCGAAGCCCTCCAGCAGCCGCCTCGCCCGGACGGCGATGGGTTCCGTTTCGTCCCGTGTGGTGGAGAGAACGTGGACGTTGGGGACCTCTCCCACAATCAGCTCCACCGTGTCGCGCATTCCGGCGGCCAGCCCGCCGTGGGACGCCAGGATCACTTGGTTCACTCGGATCACCCTTCCTTTCTTGCTCCTTGCGTAGTATCGTTATAAACGTTACATACGTTTCTTGTAAGGTCATAATAATCCGAAACCAATGAAATTGTCAAGGGATTTTCCGCAAATTTTTGCGTTTTGTAGGGTTGGATAATTTCAGGTATATTTCTTTGTATAAAACAGAAAGAGGCGTCCCTGTTGAAAGGGATGCCTCAAAGGCTTTAAGCGTTTAGGCCTTGTTTGAAAAATAGCGAGGAGTAGGCTAAATCAACAAAATAGCAATAGAAGCCAAGTAAACGAAGGCAAGAAAAGAAGCATCTAACTTGTCATATCTGGTGGCAATTCTGCGAAACCATTTAAGCTTTTGGAAGAAGCATTCAACCAAATGGCGCTCTTTGTATAACCACCAATCTACCGGCCATGGCTCAGAAACATTGCTCTGCGGCGGGATCACATAGCAGGCTCCTTGTTCTGAAATGTAACTTCGAATATTCTTTGCCCCATAAGCACGATCTGCCAATACATTACTACCTCTGACCGTGACCTTTTCCAGCAGTTCAACGGCATGGACTGAATCATGGTCATTCCCCGCAGACAGCATAAATTCAACCGGGTTCCCCAGCCCGTCCACAATTGCGTGCAGCTTTGTATTTAACCCTCCTCTGGTTCGCCCAATTGCCTTATTCGCCGTTTTTTCCCCCTCCATTGGCGCTTTCGTGAACCTTAACGCAAGTAGAGTCCAAACTCAGATTTTCCATATCCGCATCTTCGGACAAGGCGTGAAATATCGCTTCCAATGTACCATCATCCCGCCATTTGGCAAATCGGGCATAAACGGACTGCCAGGGGCCATACACCTCCGGCAGTTCCCGCCACTGCGCTCCGCTGCGGGCAATCCATAGCATTCCATTGAGCATTTTTCGGTCATCTTTCCGAGGCCGGCCTCGTTTCCCTGTCTTTGGGGGCGGAAGCACTGCTTTCACTCGTTCCCATTGTCCTTTTGTCAATTCATATCTCTTCATTCCTCTATTTTCGCACTTACCATCGATTTGTGCAATATTTATTTTTCAAACAAGCCCTAAACTTCCATCATAAATCTGCCGCCGATGTAATATTGCCGTCCAATGCAGAGGGGGCGGCCATCCCGGTTCACGAAGTAACAATTCAAATGGAGCAGGGCCTCGCCCACGGGAACGCTCAGGAGGGACGATTGTTCCGCCGTGGCCCGGACGGCCTCAATGGTACGGCGCTCCGTGGTCGCCACCCGGCAGCCGCTGACGGAGGCAATCAGGTCGAAGGCGGATTTGTTCTCCCAGTCGGCCTGCATCAAGGACTTGAACTCATCGTAAAGCATGAACAGGTTTTCCAGGAAAACCGGCTGCCCGTCGGCGGTCCGGACCCGCTGAATATAGAGAAGGAGTACGTCGTCTCCGCAGCTCCAGAAGGCTTTTTCGTCCTCCCGGACCGGGACAATCTTCCGCTCCAGCACCCGCGCACCGGCGGTCATGCCGTACTCTTCGCAGATCTTGGTGAAGCTCACCGCCTGGTTGCTGACGGAAAATTTCCGGTGAATGCGGGGCGTGCTGACGAAGGTGCCCCTTCCCTGCTGCTTGATGAGATACCCCTCGCTGCAAAGCTCCTCCACCGCCCGCCGGACGGTGACCCGGCTGACGGAGTACTCCGCGCTGAGTTCGGGTTCCGTGGGGATTTGCTCTTTCGGCTTGTATTTGCCGTGCTCAATGGCGGATTTGATATCGTCCTTGATCTGCTGGTACAGGGGGACAAAGGTGTTTTCGGACATAATGAGCTCCTCTTTCAGAACAGCATAGGTTACGCAATGTCGTTATAGACATTATATAATTTTATGATGTTTAATCATATCCAATTTCTTCCCGCAGGTCAAGCCCTAAAAAGGAGTTTCTGTAAAATTTTGAGAGTCCAGGATGCCCGAAGAAAAAGGAGGCTGGTCTGTTACGCAGAACCGAGAACCTCTGCGACAGAGGATTCATCTCACAAGGGCCGCCGCTCCCGTGCCTGTTGTATCTAAAGCCAAGGAACCGGGCCACCAGATCGCACACCTCCCAAGGATGTCCTGGAACATGAAGCATTTTCCGGTGTTCTATGTAGTGATCGATAAACTGCATAAGCTCTTTCACCGTAAAAGGTTGCAGAAAGGGTTTTCGAATGTCCGTCATGAGCTTCCTCCTTTCCTGTCGCGCTTGGCTTTCACATATGCATGGAACCGAACTGCATCGAGCTGGGCTCCTCCTGCTGTTCCTCATCTATGTCATCGCCAGACTGCGGCGTTTCAATCCGAGCCAAAACTGTATTTTCTTCCATGGTTTGATTTCCTGCTGCGTCGTCTGTGTCGGGGCTTAATTTAACGATGGACCAATTATCATCAAGAGACTCCTTCACCTTGGAGACCGCAGCATCCGTGGATTTGATCCTGCATAACCCCAGCTTACAGGCTCTATGAACACAAGAGGATTCGCTCCTGTTCAGGAGCCGCTGAGAGACCGCTTGTCCTTCTCTGGGATAATATTCTTTTATAATCGCGTCTTCCTCGTCGGTCCAAAAGTGCCCTTCAACAAGCAAGCCCAGCGCGGAGGCTTTTGCCTGACATGTCATAGCTGTCCGGCCAGGCAGAAGTTCAGCAACCGCTTTTCCTAATTTGGGATAATTTTCCCTGAGAATCTCTATTTCTGCGTCGGTCCATTTTAACTTCTGGGCGGATACTCCAAGTTTCAATGCCATATTTTCACAAGCATTCACGGAACGGTGGGGCAGTAGCTTGTGGACTCCGGCCGCTCCTACCTTTGGGCAGAACTCTTTTAAAATGGCAAGCTCATCATCTGTCCACTTTTTCCCCCTTCTAGGCGTTTTGCAGCTGGCGGTGAGATTGAGCTTTCTCGCCCTGCTGATACAAGCGCTCTCTGTCCTGCCCGGCAGCAAGGCCATTACCTTTATGCCCAAGGATGGATAGTGCTTTTTTAAAATTTCAAGCTCATTTTCCGACCATTTCTGATTTTCAACAGGAGGCTGTACACCTAAAAAGACGGCTCTTTGATAACAAGCGCTCTTTGTCCGCCGGCCCTCGAAAAGGCTGGCGACCGATGGGCCCATTTGAGGAAAATGTACTCTTATAATTTCATCTTCTTCCGGCGTCCATTTTCTTGATTGTGAGGTGCCTTCCGTTCTCCCTGCCATGGTCCGAATAGCGGCGCTACTTCTGCCCGGAAGCAAAATACCAATGTCTAAGCCCATTTCTGAATAATGGTTTTTTAGGATTTCCAGCTCCTTTTCAGACCAAGGACCTGCTGATTGGTCGTGTATTTTCATCTTCTTGGCCATTGTTCCACAGGCGGTGTCTGTTCGGCCTGGCAGAAGGGCCATAACTTTGGGGCCTATGATTGAATAATATCTCGAAAGAATGTCCAGTTCGTAAAGGCTCCAGCTAACATGATGCGGGGTCTGGGTAAACTTGACGTTCGTATGTAATCCAAGTCCATCCGCTTTCAGCTTGCAGTCATACGCTGTGCGCATCAGGAGCAGCTCGGATGTCTTTTTAGCGCCAAGCGGCGGGTAATTCTTGGTCAGGATAGCGGTTTCATCCTCAGACCATTGCCTGCTGTATCCAAAGCCAAGGAATCGGGCCACCAGATCGCACACTTCCCAAGGGTGCCCCGGAACATGGAGCATTTCTTTATGTTCTATGTAGTAATCGATAAACTGCATCAGCTCCTTCACTGTGAAGGACTTCAAAAATGGCTTTCGGATGTCCGTCATGAGCTTCCCCCTTCGCGGAGTAAACGCCGGCGATGTTCCAGGTACCGTGTTCTGTCCATCCTGCTGTCTCCCGAATCTGACGCGCCATGGACCTGGAGTTGATCTTGATGCGGTTGGATTTGAAGACCTCCGGGCGGAAGAAGGCGGTGAATTGAGGGCTCAATGCCGAGGCGGCCTGAACCGCAAGCTGGCAGGTTTCCGCATTGAGCAGGACCCGGACGAAGGCTGCCCGATGGAGCACATCGGCGGTTCTGACATTGAAACTCAGGCCGTTGCGCCCCACGGTCACGACAGGATACTCTTTGTTCATGGCTGTCAGCTCCTTCATACTATTCGCACGATCCGTTCCCATAGGAGCAGATGACTTTCGTCAATTTCCCAGTCCCCGTGACAGTGGCCGAACAGCCAGCGGCGATATCTGGCCTTCTGTCGAACCTCTTCGAGGAAGTCCGTCAGCGTGTCCTGCGGACGGCCCAGTTCTTCCGCGATACCGCCGGGCGGACTGTGGGTGATGATGTAGTCTACCTCCCAGCGGTGAGCGTCCAAGGTCCGCCTGGCCTCGGCATATTCCTCTTTCGAGGGAAGCTCCTCTGGCCACCAGGATTGGCCCACGATCCGATACTGTTCGCGGCCCTCCCCGAGCAAACGGAAGAGCCTTTCGTAATAATCAGGCGCGGCCGGGTCCAGAATGCCGTCGTCGACGTCATGGGATGAGGCCCCTCCCATGGTGAAGAAGGTATGTCCTTCCAGCGTGAAGAATTGGCCGCGCATGAGGTGGATGACGTGAGGGCGGAGGAACTGAACCTTTCCGCCGTTCCATTCCTCAACGGGGTACTTGGAAAGGGCGGTGAAGTTTTCGTGATTTCCATCCACGAAGGCAACTGTAAACGGCAGGTCCTCGAGAATCGCTAACTGAATCTCGTCCCTCCGGCCTCCGTGCCACAGGGCTCCAAAATCGCCGCAGACGATCATGGTATCCTCTTTCGTCATGACCTTCATTTCCGGGAAACGGTCGGGGCTGAACCGGGAGAAGTTTCTATGAGTGTCACCTGTTACATAAATCATGCTTGCCGCCTCCTTCAAAGCTCCCTTGGGGCTTGTCTACCTTCCCGCGCATTGCCGGCCTCGGCTGCTTGCCGTAGCGCTGGACCTTGCGTGAGTTCAGTCATCTGCTTCCATTGGATGATGAATCGGTCGTCGACTACGCAGTCCCGATGGTAATGCCCAAGGAACCAGTGTTGGAACCGGCACAGGCGTTTTACTGTTTGCAGAAAATCCGTCAGCCTATCGGGAGTATAACCTTTATCAAGTTTTGCCTGTATACTGGTCGGCGCGCAGTGTGTCAAAACACAGTCCACCTGCCAGTTTGCCCGCTCCAGATTCCTGATTGCCTCCTCATATTCCGCGTCCGATGGCAGCTCCTCGGGCCACCAGGAAACGCCTTTTACCCGAAACATCTGCCGCGTCCTGCGTTTGAACCAGTATTCTCGCTCAAAACCGGGGGCCTCCGGATCAAGGATTCCGTCCTGGATATCGTGGGAGGCCGCGCCGCCCATGGCGAAGAAGGTCAGACCGCTGATCTCGAAGACTTGTCCGCGCATGAGGTGGATCACGTGGGGCCGGACACAGTGGACCCTTCCACCGTTCCAAGTATGAACAGGCAGGGCGTTCAGCATCTCAAAATTTTCGTGGTTTCCATCTACAAAAAGGGTCGTAAACGGCTTTTCCTCCAGCCAGTCGAGCCAGCTTCTTTCCGCGGAAGTACCGGCGAACACGCCGCCGAAATCGCCGCAGATTATCACGGCGTCCTCTCTTGTCATGGCCTTTGCCTGCGGGAAACGTTTGGAGCTGAATCGGGAAAAATCCCCGTGTGTGTCGCCGGTTACATAAATCATCAGGAAGCCGCCTTCTGCCGTTCTACGAAAATCGTTTGGACGATTTTCGTCCCATTTTTAAATGTAATCTCAATCTCGTCCTTGGACAGCACTTTGACCTCCCCCACCAGCTGGTGGACGATACTCTCGTTCCACTCCGTGACCTCCGCCGGAGCCTCCGCCATAACCTGTTCCGCCCATTCGAGCCGCCGCGTCAGCAGGTCGTTCTCAGCCCGGAGGCCCAAGACGTGGGCCTTGCGCTCCTTCAGCGCCGCCAGCTGTTCGCTGATGTCACGGAATTGGTCCATATTCCGCTGGATACTCTCCTCGCCGTCCGTCTCGTTCATGAGGCTGTCGAACCGTTTGGAGAGGTCCCCGATGGCCCGCTCAATATCCCCGAGGCTCATGACCTCGCCGGGGACTGGAGCCAGCTCCTGTGCCATTTCAGAGGCCACTCCGTCTGCCAGCACGTCCTTGCGGCTCATGAGGATATTGACGGCGGCCAGCGCGGCCTGCTGGAGCGACTTCTCATCCAGAGTGGGGGAGCGCTTGCAGTAGGTCCTTCCGTGGTCAATCCGGTTGACGCAGCGCCACACGGGACGTTTCATTCCCTTCTGCGTCCAGACGACGCGGCGGTATGGCGTGCCACACTCCCCGCAGATGAGGAGCCCTGTCAGAGCGTGCTTGGAGCTGTACTTCCCAAGGCCGGTGGGGGCGCTCTTTTTCGTGCCGGCGGCCACGGCCTTCCGGCGGAGCGTCTCCTCCTGGGCGGCGTCGAACATCTCCCGGCTGATGATGGCCTCGTGATGATTCTGGGTCCAGTATTTGGGGAGCTGCCCGGTGTTGACCACCGTTTTCTTGCTGATGCAGTCCTTGCGGAAGGTCTTCTGCATGATCACGTCGCCGCAGTATTTCTCATTTTGGAGGATGGATTGCAGGGTGGAGATGTTCCAGGAAACCTCCCCGGTAGCGTAAGGGATTTGTTCCGCCTCCAGCTGGGCCTTGATGGCCCGGAGGGTATCCCCGGCCAGATAGCGTTTGAAGATGAAGCGGATGATTTCAGCCTGTTCCGGCACAATCTCCGGCTTGCCATTCTCGCCGCGGATATAGCCAAGAAGGTGCTTATACTGAATGACCACCCTGCCCTCCTTCATGGCCTGTTGCTTTCCCCAGATCACGTTTTTGCTGGTGCTCTCGCTTTCAGACTGGGCGAAGGCGCCGTAGAGCGTGAGCAGGAACTCGCTCTCCCAGGAGATGGAGTTGAGGTTCTCCTTCTCGAAAATCACGGGGATGCCCAGCTGCCGCAGCTCACGGGTGTATTCGATGGTATCCAGCGTGTTCCGGGCGAAGCGGGAGAGGGACTTCGTGAGGATCAGGTCGATTTTGCCTCTCCGGCACTGGCGGATCATGCGCTGGAAGTCCTTTCGGCTCTTGACGGAGGTGCCTGTTTTCCCTTCGTCAGCGAATACGTCTGCCATGATCCAGTCCGGATTTTCCTTGATTTTTTCGGTATAGTAGCCTTTTTGAGCCTCGTAGCTGGTGAGCTGCTCCTCGTCGTCGGTGGAAACGCGGCAGTAGGCGGCGACGCGGAGCTGCTTTTTCGCGGCCTGGGACTGCGCGGTTTCCTTCACCGGAGGAATCACAATGAGCTTGCTGGGGGCGGTAGTCATTTTAGAGGACCTCCTTCCACAATTTGACCGTTTTTCAACTGAACGAGTGCGTGGCGATTTCGTATCGTGATTCTCTGAACGCTGCCGTGAAGCAGGTCCACGTCCAGGCTTTTCAGGGGAACGGCCCGCCCAAATACACGGCGGAGGCGTTCCGTTTCATATTCTTCGGGGCCGATGGCGTCCAGGCGTTCGGCGGCGAGGGCCAAGGCGGTGCGCCTGGCGGCGTCCTCATCCACGGGGGCCTCTCCAAGTAGGTCCGCCAGCTTCTGCTGTAGGATTTTAGCTTGCGCCGTATCCTCGGGTTCCGAAGTGGGAGCCTGGATGAAGCCGGGGTCCGCAATCAGGCGGTTCAGAATGCCAAGCACCTGGCCCTCCACATATTTGGGAGGATTTCCGCCGCAGAGCCGACGCAGCTCTTTCTGCGCCGGCGCCTTTGTGATGGGAGCGGTCCGCTCTTTCTTCTGCGCCTGTGCTCTCTGAAAATCTTCTGCCGGAATCACGGCTGGAAAATCGCCGCAGCCGGTGTACTTGGCGTTCTCCAGAATACGGGCCACCATATTTTTGTTCCAGAGCTTGTCCGCGTCATAGGCAGGACCTGCATCACGCAGATGCTCTACCAGAGCGGCGTAGGACGCCCCGGCCAGATACCGCCGGAAGATATCGCGGACTGCCTCCGCCTCCACGGGATGCTCCATGACTGTGCCCCGCTCCATCCGGTAGCCGAAGGGCAGCTTTCGATTACTGGCCATCATCGCACCGTCCTTTCGATGTTCTCCGTCAGCTCCAGCCCGTTGATGAGGCGGAACCGGAGCCGCTCATTGCTCTCCACGATGATTTTGTCGACCAGCTCATCGAACAGCTCCCCGTCGAAGGCGTCCAGGAAGCCCGGTGCGTTATCGAGGATATCCAGTAGCTCCTTGGTCTGGGCGATGGTCTGGTCCTCCTCAGCGTCCAGGAGACGGCTCTTCGCCTGCTTGGCGGCGCGGAGCTGTTCGGCCAGCCGGTCGGTTCGGGATATAAAAATATCAGGATCGACAGCGCCCTGCTTTTTCAGCACGGCCAACAGTCGTTCCTGACGGGTGGTTTCCGCTATTTGATTGTTCAGCTCCACGATGTCCAGGCTCCAGAGGAGCCGGCGGCTGCGCGCGGTCTGGAGGTCCGAGAGAAGCTGTTCCAGGACGGGGTGGCCCTGGTGCTGGAGCTTGTAGTACAGTCGGAGGAAGGCCGAGTGGATCGCATCATCTGGGATTCGTCCAACGGGGCATTTGTCTGCGTTAATAGAATGCGTCCGGCAAACCCTATATGTAATATCTTTGCTCCGGTGCAGCCTAAATCCTGCGCCACAGCAGCCGCAGAAAATATGACCTCTCAAACCGCCTTCTTCTTTACCCGAAGAGTAGAATCGGTCCTTTCTCTGAGACAGAAGAGATTGCGTCTTCTCAAAAACCGACTTTTCGATGATGGCAGGGTGTGTTTCTTTTGCGTAATACTGCGTCCGCTCTCCATGGTTTTTAAGTTCACGGTAGGGCAAGCTGTCCGTTCGATAGCTTTTCTGCCAGAGGGAATCACCAATATATTTTTCGTTTCGCAAAATGCGGCTTACAGCTTGGAAGGTCCATCTGCGCGTTGATAAAGCTGGCGTAGTTGCTTTTCGCGCTTCCAGTCCCTCCGCAATGTCTCCAGTGTTTGCGCCTGATAAATAACTTTCAAAAATTTCACGGACATATTTGGCGGTGGATTCATCAATTACTGCGCGGCCATCAGAGCCTTTTTTGTATCCGAAAGGAAGCGTCATCGGGACGAAAGTTCCTCTTTCCATCCGCCGTTGGAAACTCATCCGCATATTCTGGGAAATAGATTCGCTTTCCTTTTGTGCCAGGGAGGCGAAGATGGAGGCCAGCATCTCACCGGAGACCATGGAGCTGTCGATGTTCTGCTCCTCGAAGCAGACGCCCACGCCAATGGACTTCAGCTCCCGCGTAGCCTTGAGGAAATCCTTGGTATTCCTTGCAAACCGGGATACGGACTTCACCAGGACCTTGTCGATCAGGCCCCGCCTGCAGTCGGAGAGAAGGCGTTGGAAATCGTCGCGCTTATCCACCGAGGTGCCGGTAATGCCTCTGTCGGCGTAGATGTCTACCAGCTCCCAGTCCGGGTTTCCGCCGATGAGGGCGGTGTAGTAAGCGTTCTGCGCGGCGAAGGAGTTGAGCTGGTCCAGAGAATCCGAGCTGACGCGGCAGTACGCCGCTACCCGGAGCTTTCGGGCCTCGGGCTGCTCCGCCGCCGGGATGGTGACGAGGCGGGGAACCGCTTTCAGGGCCAGGGAACCGTCGATTTTCTTCTGCTCTGCCATTCATACCACACCTCCTTCGGCAAGCAACACATTACCACAGAATCCATGAGATAGCTAGAAAAAGAGAACGGGCAAAATCAACAAATAATGATGCTGGCTCCGTTTTTCACTGCCAGCCGCGCGGCGATTTTCTTGAACTCAGTGTCATTGATGACTCCAGCTTTCAGGAGCGCTTTCAGCAGATTGACCTGCCCCAGCAGGTCGATGTTCGGGTTATTCATACGGGGGTCCTCCTATCTCAAAATGCTTGATATCACAAAAACAGGGACCGCCGCCGTTGCGGATTCGCCTGTGTGGTTTCTGACCGATCCGTGCGTTGCTAGACCTGACTGCGGCACAGACTTGACCGCGGCGGCGATCCCTGGTGCTTCTGATATCAAGACTTTCCTGTAAAGTCTCATTTCCACGCCTGCATTCGACACTACTTCCCCAGGCGTCAGGGCGAAGGACTTGGACGGCGGCTGGCTGGACCACCTCACGGGGCTTCCACCCCCCGGCAGGATCTCTGTCGGCTGCCCTCCTTGCTTGCGGCTGGGACGGGGCAGGAGTATCATTATCCCTGGCAGGGTTCATGGCGAAACAGCCCGCCACAGGCTGTTTTTCGGACGGATGTGACCGCTCTGCACCTTCGTTGGCCGTAATTGATAAAAGCGGAGGAATTCACTGCAATCTCGCCGCGTTTACAGGTGGTCTTGGCGCATCCTCCAGCGTCGCTGTCCCCTCTCGTCAAGGGGACCTGTCAGGAACGTATCCAAGTCTTCGGATGTTCAGTTGTCAAAGAACAGGAGAGGCAGCCTTTGTTTTGCCTCTTACCTTTCTATTGGGAACTTTTTTCCCCTTTGACAACCAACAACTTTAAAGTTTTCAAAATTTTGTTTTTGCGCTTATGAACCGCATTTTGAGATAAACCAAATTCAGAGGCTAAATCACGTTCGCTTTTGCGGTCCTGCGCCAAAATAAGGGCGTCGATGATTGTGTAACTCTCATCATCCAGGGCGTTAAGCGCTTCCTTCAGCGCTTTTCGGAGAATGGACGCCATCGCTTGTTCCTCGGTGCTGGCGGCCATGTCGGGGATCAGATCTCCTTGGCTGCCATTTTCACCACCGCACAAAGGCAGAAGCTGCACTTGGGATTCCTGCGCTTGCAGATAGTCGCTGTGGTCCTTTTCCTTGCGCCAATCCTTATACTCCGCCTCCGTGGCCTCGATCATGAATTCGTCCATCTCGATGAAGTACCGGCCTTTCCCAGCGGGGGAGGTGAGGAGCTGGTAGAACTCTTTCCCGTTGATCGCAGTCCATTCAATATCCGAGCCGATAGCCGAGGGGTCCCTTTTTATGTAATATTGTTTCGCCATGTGGCAAACCTCCATATTCTGAAATTTTGAAAAGTCAAGATTCCAGAAGCGGAGGACCACGGCATCCAGGAGAATACCGGAGGACGTAAGCTAATAAAAAGAAACAGCCGCTTTTGTGGCTTAACACAAAAGTGGCTGTTTGAAGGGCATAATTAACTTTCTGGGTAGATTTAACTAACCGTTGAATATAGATGGTACTCCCTGCTCTACCCCTCAATTTCATATCCAAGCCATTCCACGCAAGGGCCCTTCTTTATAAAATCCAGAAAGAAGCGTGTTCAGGCCATTTGGGGTATTACAGATTCTGACGCATAAAGCGGCGGAAAATATCTATACCGTTTGTAAAGGGTCTTTTAACACATTTAATTCATTGACGGTGGTTCTATGCTGCCTAAAAGCTACCGTGGAGGTAGTATATATCTAGGACGGCGCGAAATTTGTCGAATTAGCTCGAACGATACACATCTTAACTATATATTGCCAGATATTGCAACCAACATGTAAGAAAACGTGAGATAGGAAGAGGGTCGAAAATATCCCTGCCCTTATCCTGTTGAGGGGCTGACAACTTCGTGGAAGACATCTGTACTCTAAGTCTGCCCCGTGAATGCATATCCTCGTCCCCGCCGGGTGACGATTGTCTTTGGACAGGAGGGAACATCTTCGATTTTTTCCCGTAGGCGGCGTACCGTTATATCTACGAGTCTAGTTTCACCTATGTAAGAGTAATTCCATACCAGCTCGAACAGCTCCTCCCGGGAGAACACTCTGCCCGGTTCGCTTGCCAAACAGCAAATCAAATCGTATTCCTTCTGCGTCAGCTCAATCGGCAGCCCATCCTTTAACACCAATGACTGCTCAGTATCAATCTCAATCCTCCCAAAGGCCAGGAATCGCGCCGGGTTCCCACTGTTCACTTCACCTCCCACGCCCCAAATATTGGCGTTAATCAGCATCAACAGCTCCTTCATGTGAAAGGGCGTTTGAATATAACCAATACTCAAATTCAGCGCAGACAGCATGTCCGCTTCTTTTTCCGAGGAAAGAAACAGTAAAATTGGCTTGTGGATTCCAGCCTCACGCAATTCCCAGCAAACATCAAATTTATCCGGCTCTTTTTGTTCTAAATCCAGGATGACTAAATCCGGCTGATATTCTTTTGCCAGACGCAGTCCATACGGCCCATTGTCCGCCCGGATGATTTGATACCCTTCCCGGCCCAACGCAAACGCCAGGATTTCAAGGACCCGCTTATTATCCTCAATCACCAGCAGCTTTTTCCGCAAAGGAAGCACCCCCCTACATCAATCCGTAGTCTTTTGCAAACTGCTGCACCATCTTGTTGAATTTGTATACCACGTCTTCCGGCAAACGCTGGCTGGTCAACACCTTGGGCAATACCACCCCGGAAGTGTTTTTATCCTCCCTGCGGAACGTGACCTGACTCGTCTCCAAATGCAGGGCTTTTATTCTGTAGCCCTGGCTTAACCAGGAATTGGTGATGTTAAAGCTCTGCTCTGAAAACAGGAACTTATGAAAAGGAAATTCCTCGGACCGCCACATGGGGGAGCTCAGTTCCTGCGTGTCGTCATACCAGAACGCCTCAAAACAGTATGCCTCCCAGGGCAGGTGATCTCCCAAGATGCGTTCGATCTCCTGGAATTTCAGACAAATAACCGGCTGTTTGCTTTTACGAAAATACTCGGTCAACTCTATGTACGGAGAATCGTCAGCTGGAGAGTGATTTTCAAACCCCTCCAGCATGGAGAAGAGGTCAATATGCTCCCCTTGTACTTCGCTGTCATCAAACTGCACCTGATATCCGCATTGCCGGTGTACATATTGGAGATTTCGCACATTCCAGCCCCGCCCTAATTCCCTTTCAACCAGCTCCACTTCCTGGTCGGCCAGCATCCTCGCTCCACAGTATGCGCAGCGCCCGCTTTGCCGGGTCCATACTCCCCGGTATTTCCCGTTGCTTTTCTGTATATTCCGGCGATGCTGAAGGTAGATTTGGTAGTCCTGGTCCAGATACGGATTAAAATTTAACCGGCAGGGCTTGTGTCGCATGATTGGCAGAGGGGCCAGACAGTTTATTCTGACTGAGTGATCTCCTGGCAAAACAAAAACATGATTCCAGCCGTCTCTCACCCAGAACTTATTCAAAACTGTTTTCTGGTGCCAGCGCGGATACTTCATGCACATCTTTTTAACCAATAATCCTTCAACAACCGAGTCAATATGCCGGAAATCCATATAGGCGTCCTCTGTACGGTGGTAATGCCCCCAACCGGCCAGCTTCCAGTTGACCTCCTTAATCAAATCCCTCTGCGTCCCAGAAAAGTTCATGATAAGGTTTTTCAGCTCGGCTTCAAACTGTATGATGGAGCTTTCAGCAGGTTTTACGGAAAGGCATCCGTTTTTAAACTGATAGTGTCTGCCAATGTAATCAAAGCCCTCATAAACGTTAGTGATATGTGTTTTTTCAGGATGAAGTCGCAGCCCACGATAGGCAAGAAATTCTTCTACGATCTGCATAATCAGCTCTGCCTGTGTACGGTCTCGAGCGGTTATCACCATGTCGTCCAAAAGCCGGTTTAAATTCCCGTTTGGATAGTCCACACCGCCGGAGGGATAAAGCCGGTCATAAATATAGGATTGCAGTCCATCCAACATCATGTTCCCCAATTTGGGGGACAGAGCGGAGGCCATAGACATTCCCTTGTCTGTTGGAAACAGCTCCCCGTTCCTTATCATTCCCGCCTTCAGAAACTTCCGCAGCACTGCTTTATCCATAAGGATATTCTCAACGAGCCAATCATGCGCCACGGTAGCATAAAACGTCTGTACGTCGGCAATGACTACCCAGGTCGGCGCGTTTTCCATACTCAGATCGTGGAGCAAATGGGCGTTAGGGTCAAGGGTAGAGCGCCCTTTTCGAGCGAAAAAAGATTTCTTATCCGCTGTCGATTCCGCAACGGGGTCCAGGGCGAAGGAATATAAGATTTGCATGGCCCGGTCCCTCATGGTCGGAATCAGGTTGATCCGCACCTTCCTGTGCTCCTCCAGCTCTCTGTAAAGGTAAGGGAGGGGCCGGTAGCCCCTCGCAATCAAGGACTGCGCGGCTCTTGCCTTCTGGGCGTCGGTAGTCCAGCGAACGCCGTCCACTCCCGGCGAATTGCTGCCATTCAGGACTTCCCTCACGGCCAGCGCACGCGCCGCCCAGGAGCCCACCAGTTGGCGCTGCAGCTGGTCTACCTTGTCCCACTCCCGGTTGTAGGCGGCGTAAGCCAGATCCTGTTGTAACAGCAGTAAAATACCCTGCAATCGGTCCCAATCAATGGAACCCCAAATAGCGGCCATATCCGCGTCGTCGATCTCCCGCTTGGGCTTCACAGGATAGAAAAGCATAGAAATGGGGCAGTGGTCCGAGGCGAGGATGTCCTTGTGAAATCGAATACTTTGCACGAAAGACAGCAGCTCCCCGGAAACGAGAAAATAGTTCAGCCGCGAACCGCGATTTTCGGCGCGGTTTTTATTTTTCGGCCCCCACCACGTATAAGCTCCCGCTTTGTTTGGATTCAATACCCGAAAAGCGTCAACAACTCCAGTGGCGAGGAGCTTGTCAAACCCATCCCGGACCTCTGAGCGGAAAAGCGGGTCGTCCGGCTCATTTTTCCCGTTCTCGGGATAGCTGTCAATGTAAGCGTGGGTTACATTGAAATCACCGCACAAAACGACGGGCTTCGGCAGTCTGGCGATATATTCCCGCAGGGCCTCGTCCCACTCCAGACGAAAATCCGGCCTGTCTGGGGAGTTGTGGGGGTGAACGCTGGGAACATACACGTTGACAATATAGTAATCCGCATATTCCAGCGTAATGAGGCGGCCCTCCTCATCGAATTTGCTGCTTCCGAATCCTGTAGACCACGATAATGGAGGCTGCTTTGCCAGAACCAGCGTACCGGAATAACCTGGGCGTTGGGCAAGATTCCAAAACTGATGATAGCCCGGCGTGTTCAGAGCGCACTTGGTCTTAATCTCCTGGCAGCACACGACATCCGGTTTTGTATCGGCCAAAAAGCGCAGAAACCCCTTCCTGCGGCAAGCTACAATTCCATTCACGTTCCAGCTTATGATCTTCATTGAAAAGACCCCCTCCAGAATCCGCCACTATTTTTTATAGGCTATTTGTCAGCTCCCGCATGCGACGGGCCGCTAACGCCTTTTTTATATTTGTCAGGAAAACGTCATACAAACAGCTGCCGTGCTCCGTTAGAAAGTGAGAAACTCTGTGCCGGCCTCCGCTGTTTCCCGTATGAAAACATGATCATTTTGGGGCCCCAGAAAGAAGCGTTGCTGGTTGTGCCGGAGTTGATTATTTTAGTGAACTTAGAAACGATGGAACCTCTCTCCAATGCCGATACGGCGGTTGGCCAGCGCGTTTTGTTGTTAGGAGTCCCCGCACCCCGGCAGTGGTGGGATAAACCTGCCGGCTACGATTGCTGGGCCAACATTCTTAAGCAGATTGGCTATTGTGAGATTGGTCCCGCTGTTAGGATTTAATATCTACATACAGAGTATCCATCTTTTATAAGGAGGGGAAAATTTAGTTATGGCAAAAAAAGCAATCGAGACTTCTGGGTTGAGCGAGGTCAAGCAGGAGGACAAGAAGCGCTGGTGGGAGATTGCGTTCATCTGGGCGGGCTCCGTCTGCTGCGTTCCGGCTCTGATGGTGGGCGGAATCATCACCACCGGGCTCACCTTTTCCCAGGCGTTCCTGGCGATGATGATTGCCTACGGCATCTGCGTGGTCATGATGATTCTGATGAGCGTCCAATCCACCGATCTGGGCGTCCCGACGGTGGTGGCCGTCTCCGGCGCGTTTGGCAAAAAGGGAAGCAGTTATGTCATTTCCGCGATTATATCGTTTTGCTTTATCTGCTGGTTCGGGTTCCAGGCGGCGCTCTGCGGAGAGGCGTTTGCGGGTATTCTCAATACATTCGGCATTCCGCTTCCCGGGCTTCTGTCCACGATTTTGTGGGGGGGCGGTTATGTGCATCACCGCCGTGGTAGGCATTAACCTGATCAAGTGGCTGAACGTCATCTCCATTCCCGCCCTGATTGTAATTTTGGCCTATGCCATGATCGTGGTATTCCGCGACCCAGCGTCTGCCCAAGCGATTCGCGATTATGTTCCTCCGACAAGCATGTCCATGGTGGCGGCTGTGGGTTCCGTACTGGGCGGATTCTCCGCCGGAAGCGTTCTCTCTGGCGATACGACCCGGTACTGCAAAAGCCGCAAAGACGTGGTGATCTCCAGCATTGTCGGCGTGATTCCCATGGGCGTGGGAACGCTCCTGGCCGGCGGCATCCTGGCGATCCACTCGGGAGCGCTGGGCATGGATACCAGCAGCATCGTCTCCATGCTTACCAGCATTGGAAGTCCCATTCTGGGCATGCTGGTCCTGGTATTGGCGACCTGGACCACCAATGTCTCCAACGCTTACTCCGCCGGGTTCGCCCTGCTCAACCTCACCGGAGCAAAAGATGAGAAGCGCACGACTATGACCCTGGTTGCCGGCATCGTGGGCACTCTTCTCGCGGTTTTCGGAATTGCGAACTACCTGAACGGTTTCCTGAACATCCTCTCGGTTACCATTCCCCCCGTGGCTGGCGTGGCGGTTATGGACTATTATGTCAAGCACAAGGCCAATCCGGCCAGCTGGAAGCCGGTGGAGGGAGTTAAGGAACCACTGATGAAATCCCCGCACACAGCTTCACGCCATAAATTCCCGCTGGACTGCGTTAGAAAATCTTGAAATCCGTCAGGATTCCTGCGATTTTCTTCCTTGTCAGCAGAAATTTCTGGCGCAAATCTGCACACGTTGATTTAATCAGTGCTTCCTTAATCTGGCTGGGTTAATCTCCTGGTTGGCCGGGGCGGTTTTCGCACTGGCTCTGCCGAACCTGCTAATCCCGGCCCTCAACTCTGTGGTGATCGCGTGTGTAGGGTATTTAGTGCTGTATCCCGTTTTCTACAAAAAAGAAGCGGATTGAAAAGCGCACCTTTCCACAGACAGTGGAAATTAAATACGTAAAGGAGGCTCTCCCAATGGCATTGAAGATCAAGAACATCATCCCTGTGACCGGCGACATCATCACCCCGGAAATGCTTGACTACATTCGAAAGTATCTCTCGCCTGATACGGAGCTCAGCACCTCTCAAATCAAGGTGGGCACGCCCTCCATTGAGTGTGCGTATGACGAGGTTCTTTGCAGCCCGGATATCCTCCGGCTGTGCAAGGAGGCCGAAGAGGAGGGCTGCGACGCCATCTTCATCAATTGCTATGGCGATCCTGCGGTGAGAGCCGCCAGAGAGTATGTGAACATCCCCGTGTTCGGCGGCTTTGAGCCCTCCATGTTCCTCTGCATGGGCTTGGCGGACAAGATTGCCATCGTGACCATGATGAAGAATGTGATTCCCCTGGCGGAGTCTAACGTGGCGAAGGAGCATTTTGACGGGCGTATCTGCTGCGTTCGCGCGATTGGCATCCCTGTGGAAGAGCTGTCGCAGCATGACCGGGTAGTGGACGCCCTGGTCCGGGAGTCCCTGGAGGCAATCCGGGTGGACGGCGCGCAGGCGATTTCCTTGGGCTGCACGGCTATGGTCGGCGTGGCGGAGGATGTTCGCGACGCTC
>NZ_CATMPS010000043.1:0-22807 GCF_950073225.1 uncultured Oscillibacter sp. | reverse complement strand
GTTTTCTTTTTCCGGCATCTATATTCCATATCGCTAAAACTTTCCTGTTTCATACTCCGCGCCCCCTTTCCCTTATTTTATCACATCTTTTATCATTTCGGGGGATTAAATCAGCGTTTCCTTAGAATAGGCCGGTGATTTTGCCGTTCTCGTCCACGTCGATCTTCTCGGCGGCGGGGACCTTGGGCAGGCCCGGCATGGTCATGATGTCCCCGGTCAGGGCCACCAGGAAGCCCGCCCCGGCGCTTACCTTCAGGTTCCGCACCGTAATGGTGAAGCCCTTGGGAGCCCCCAGCAGGGCCGGGTCGTCGGAAAAGCTGTACTGAGTCTTTGCCATGCAGACAGGGAGCTTGCCGAAGCCCAGAGCCTCCAGCTCCGCGAGCTGCTTCTTGGCGGCGGGGGTCAGGACGGCCCCGCCGGCGTGGTAGACCTTTTTCGCGATGGCGTTGATTTTGTTTTCAATCGTGTCCTCGGTATCATAGGCAAAGCGGAAGTCATTGGGCTCATCGCAGAGGCGCAGGACCTCTTCGGCAAGAAGCGTGCCGCCCTCGCCGCCCTTGGCCCAGACCTCGCTGAGGGCCGCGTTCACGCCCAGGGCCCGGCACTTGTCCTCCACCAGCTTCAGCTCGGCGGCGGTGTCCGTGGGGAAGGCGTTGATGGCAACGACACAGGGCAGGCCGTAGACGTTTTTGATGTTGTCCACATGCTGGAGGAGGTTGGGAAGCCCCTTCTCCAGGGCCTCCAGATTCTCGGCGTTCAGCTCCGCCTTGGGGACGCCGCCGTGGTTTTTCAGCGCCCGGACGGTAGCCACCACCACCACGGCGGAGGGCTTGAGCCCCGCCAGGCGGCACTTGATGTCCAGGAACTTCTCCGCCCCCAGGTCCGCGCCGAAGCCCGCCTCCGTGACGGCGTAGTCCGCCAGGCGCATGGCCAGCCGCGTGGCCATGACGGAGTTGCAGCCGTGGGCGATGTTGGCGAAGGGCCCGCCGTGGATAAAGGCGGGGGTGCCCTCCAGAGTCTGGATCAGGTTGGGCTTGAGGGCGTCCTTTAAGAGGGCCGCCATGGCCCCCTCGGCTTTCAGGTCGTGGGCGGTGACGGGCTTGCCGTCGCAGGTGTAGGCCACCACCATCCGGCCAAGGCGCTCTTTCAGGTCCAGAATGCCGCTGGAAAGGCACAGCACCGCCATAATCTCGCTGGCTACCGTGATGTCAAAGCCGTCCTCCCGGGGGACGCCCTGCATCCGGCCCCCCAGGCCGTCCACAATATTGCGAAGCTGCCGGTCGTTCATGTCCACGCAGCGCTTCCAGGTGATTTTCTTCACGTCGATTCCCAGGGGGTTCCCCTGCTGGATGTGGTTGTCCAGCATGGCGGCGCAGAGGTTGTTGGCCGCGCCGATGGCGTGGAAGTCCCCGGTGAAGTGGAGGTTGATGTCCTCCATGGGCACCACCTGGGCATAGCCTCCCCCGGCCGCGCCGCCCTTCACGCCGAAAACGGGGCCCAGGGAGGGCTCCCGCAGGGCCACCAGGACGCTCTTTCCCAGGCGGCGGAGGGCGTCGGCCAGGCCCACGGTGGTGGTGGTTTTCCCCTCCCCGGCGGGGGTGGGGTTGATGGCGGTGACGAGAATCAGCTTCCCGTCGCCCCGCCGGCTCTCCCGGAGGAGGCGGGGGTCCACCTTGGCCTTGTAGTTTCCATAGAGTTCCAGGTATTGGGGGTCCACCCCGGCGGCGGCGGCAATCTCCCCGATGGGGCGCATCTGGCAGGACTGGGCGATCTCAATGTCGGACGGAACGTGCATGGCGGGGCCCTCCTTTGTGAAATAAAAAGGTATGACTTATTTTAGACAGGAAGATGATATCATACTCAGAAGGGAAAGGGAAGTGGAAGATTTCACAAGGAAAAGGGATTGTTTTTCTTCGGATTCTATGTTATCGTTGACATAAGAAGCTGAAGGGCGGGACGGATAATTGAGATAAGGCAAGGGAGGGCGGACCATGGAGCTCAGCGTGAACGGACGGCAGCGGCGGGCCGCGCAGGCCGTGAAGAACGAACCCCGGGCGGAGAAGCAGCCCGCCGGAACGGGGGCGGCCCCCAAACGGACGGGAAGCGACAAGGCCGACTGGTCCCAGGCGGCGCTGGCCTTCCTCCGGGAGATGGACCGGCAGAGCATGGAGGAGGAGCGGAAGCGGCTGGAGGCCAAACGGCAGAAGAACGGGGAGCTGGAAATGCTCTCCAAGTCCCTGGACGTTATGGAGAAGTGCCGGAAGATCGCCTCCCGCATCATAAAGGGCGACAAGGTGCCGCCCCAGGACGAGCAGTTTTTGATGGAGGCTGACCCGGAGGGGTACAAGCTGGCCCTGGCCTGCCGGGTGCCCAAGGAGAAACCCAAGGAGTGGGAATCTGTTCTGGAGGAAGAGGAGGAGGACGGCTCCGGCGGAGAGACGGCGGATTCCACGGAGGCCGCGGAAACCGCCGGAGAAACCGCGGAGTGCTGAACAGAGAAAACGCCAAGGCGGCGGGGAAGCTTCCCCGCCGCCTTTTTGCCGCGTCAGCGGCGCTCGTGAATGAATTTTTCCAGCAGCCGGGAGACCTCCCGGATGTCGATGGGTTTGGCGACGTGGGCGTTCATGCCCGCGTCCAGGCATTTTTTGATGTCCTCCGAGAACGCGTCGGCGGTCATGGCAATGATGGGAATGTCTTTGTCGGGCCTGTCCAGCTTACGGATGGCCTCCGTGGCCTCGTAGCCCGTCATCACCGGCATCCGGAGGTCCATCAGCACCGCGTCGTAGAAGCCCACGGGGGACGCCTCGAACTTGTCCACGCAGATGCGGCCGTTTTCCGCCCAGTCCAGCTCCATCCCCAGGTCGGACAAAAGCTCGTTGGCAATCTCCCAGTTCAGGTCGTTGTCCTCCGCCAGGAGGATGTGGCGGCCGGTGAAGTCGGCGTATTTCTCCTCATGGAGCTGTTCGGCGGCGGCGCTGGCGTCGTTGATAAAGGGCTTGAGCCCATAGAAGAGGGTGGAGCGGAACAGGGGCTTGGAAATGAAGCCGGTGATGCCCGCCTGCTTGGCCTCCGACTCGATTTCGCTCCAGTCGTAGGCGGAGATCAGCATGATGGGAGTCTCGTCGCCGAAGCGGCGGCGGATCTCCTTGGCAGCGCTGATGCCGTCCATGTCCGGCAGCTTCCAGTCCAGGAGGATGATGTGGTAGTGGTCCCGGGCCTTGGCCCGCCGGTCCAGCATCTCCAGGGCGCCCTCCGCGTTCAAAGTCCAGTCGGCCTTCACGCCGATGGATTTCAGGGAGGCGGCGGTGCTCTCGCACAGCTGCCGGTCGTCGTCCACCACCAGGATGTTCCACTCGGGGAGGATCATCTCCTCCTCCGGGGTCTCGGCCCGCTGGAGGTCCAGGGTGACGTGGAACTCGCTGCCCTTGCCCAGCTCGCTTTCCACCTCGATGGTGCCGCCCATGGTGTCCACAATGTATTTCGTGATGGCCATGCCCAGGCCGGAGCCCTCGGTCCGGCGGACCCGGGCGCTGTCCTCCCGGACGAAGGACTCGAAGATCTTGGCCTTGAACTCCGGGGTCATGCCGATGCCGTTGTCCTTGACCACGATGTGGGTCCGGACGTAGCCCTCTCCCTTGGGAGATTCCTCCTCGTAGAGGGAGACCTGGATGAGTCCGCCATCGGGGGTGAATTTCAGGGCGTTGCCCAGGATGTTTAGAAGGACCTGGTTCAGCCGCACGCTGTCGCAGCAGACATTCTCCGTGGAGATGTCGTGGATGAACACGTCAAACTGCTGGTGCTTGGAGCGGACCTGGGGCTGGACGATGCTGACGATGCTGTCCATCACCTCCCGGAGGGAGATCTGGTCCATGTTCAGCGTCAGCTTGCCGCTTTCGATTTTGCTCATGTCCAGCACGTCGTTGATAAGGCCCAGGAGGTGGCGGCTGGAGAGGGTGATTTTTTTCAGGCAGTTTTGCACCTGCTGCTTGTCGTCAATGTTGGCGGTGGCGATGGCCGTCATGCCCACAATGGCGTTCATGGGGGTCCGGATGTCGTGGGACATGTTGGAGAGGAATTCGCTCTTGGCTTTGTTGGCGTGGACGGCCTCCTTCCGGGCGGCCTCCAGCTCCACCATCTGCTCCCGGAGAAGCCGGAAATACTGCCAGAACACCAGCAGCAGGGCCAGCAGCACCACGGCGCAGCCCAGGAAAACCAGGTACAGCCAGGCGTGGCTGAGGTCGCTGACGGCCTGGTCCAGCTCGCCGTAGGGCAGCACCGTCACCAGGTACCACTCGGAGTAGGGCAGCTTGTTGCACTGCAGGTGCCGCCGCTCGCTGCCGAAGACCATGAGGGCGGAGTAATCCTCGCCTTTATCCATGGCGGCCTCCAGCTCCCGGATGTACTGCTCCCCGCTTTCCCCCTGCTCCTCGAAGAGGGCCTGGATGCGGTTGAAGTAGTTTTCCCGGAAGGCGTCGCCGCTGCGGATGACGAAGGACCCGTCCCGGCGGATGATGTGGGAATAGACCAGGGAGTTCTCGCTGTACAGGGAGAGGGTGTCGGCGATGTAGTCGGCGGGGAGGCTGGCCACCAGGGCGGTGGAGGTCGTCCCGTCCGCCATCAGGTATTCGGCGGAGACGCCCAGGAGCACGTCCTTCTGCCCTGTGGCAATGGAGGCCACGGCCACCTTTTTGTCCCCGTTGTTCATGGAGGCCAGGAAGGAGTCCGGGTCCGCCAGGACGGGCTCGTCGCCGTAGATCATGTCGAACGCGCCGGTGGGAGAGTAGAAGGCCAGGGCCGCGAAGTCCCGGGCCTTGGCGTTGCGGGCCAGCTCCGCCCGCAGGGAGGAGGGGGAGGCGCTGTCCGGGGGAATGCTCCCCACCAGGGAGTCCACCTGGGACAAACGCAGCTCGATGGTGGTGGCGAAGTGCTGGGTGACCTTTTCCCCCATGCCGGTCATGTAGGTGGTGCCCACGGCGCTGATGGTCTCGGCGCTTTTCCGGCTCATGAAAAAGGCCAGGAAGGAGAAGATGCACACCGTCAGCAGGAGAATCAGCGCCAGGCTGACGGTGAGGAAGCGGGTGGCGCTGTTGAGAAGCTTTTTCATCCCGCGCTCTCTTTCTGGAAGGCTTCAATGGCGGCTGCGGTCTGGCTGTAATCCGCCCGCACCTCCTCCGCCAGAGCGTCGGACTCCGGCGTGTAGCCGTTCCGCAGAGATTCGCAGAGGCGGCTGCTGGACGCCTGGAGCTTGTCGATGCTCAGGTTCTGGCACACGCCTTTGATGGTGTGGGCGGCCCGGAAGGCCTCCTCGTAATTCTTCTCCTCCAAAGAGCGGCAGAGGAGCTCATAGCTGCCGTCGCTCAAAAATTTCAAAACGAATTTCTGGACCAGCCGTTCGCTGCGCAGGCGGCCGATGGCGTCGTCATAGTTGCCGCCCATGGCGGCGTAGCACTCCTGTAAGGTCATGTGGATGCTCCTCCTTTATTTTAAAACGTCTTCCCCCGGGTCCTGCCCGTCCTCGATGGGGGAGATGACGGAGAGGGTGTCGCGCATGGACTCGTCATAAAAACGGTACTGGCCCCGTCCGCCCCGCTTGACGGTGTAGAGGGCCGCGTCCGCCGCGTGGAACAGGGCGTCGTAGCCGCCGGGGACCGTGGCCGTCAGGGCCGCGCCCATGCTGACGGAGAGGGGGAACTGCTCAAACCGGCCGCAGAGAGACTGGAAGATGCGGGAGAGAACGGCGTCCACGTCATCCTTATACTCCAAGAAAATGAGGAACTCGTCCCCGCCCACCCGGGCGGCGATGTCGCCGCCCCGGATGCACTGGCGGAGCTTCTCCGCCAGGTGGACCAGCACCTGGTCCCCGAAGGAGTGGCCGTAGGTGTCGTTGGCGGACTTGAAGTGGTCCAGGTCGAAGATGACCAAGGCGTAGGACGCGGTGGGGCGGGTCTCAATGCGCTCGAGGATGCGCTTTTTGGCGTAGGCGTGGTTTAAAAGGCCGGTGAGGGCGTCGTGGGAGGCCATGCGCTCCAGGGCGTTCAGCTTCATCCGGGAGTCGTGGATGTCGATGGCCTTTCCGATGGCGCCGGTATAGCGGGGGGGCTCGTCGCTGGACCAGGTGGCCCGGGCCACAATCTGGGTCCAGCGCCAGGCGCCCTTGTAGTTCAGCTTGCAGTCGTAGGTCACCACCGGCAGGTCCGGGCTGGTGCTGCGCAGGGCGTCGGCGAGGTTTTGGGTATCTGCGGGATCCATGACGTTCATCGTGTCCGGCTGGTGGAAGGGGTCCATGATGATTTCCTCCAGCCCCAGGTGCTCCGCGCCCCAGTTGGAAAGGGTGATCATGGGCGGGGAGACGGTGAACTCGAATTGGATCTCCTTGCTCATGTCGGCGAAGAAGCTGTACTTCATCCGCTCGTGCTCCAGAAGCTGAAGGGTCCGCTCGGAGGCGGTGAGCTCCTCATGGCGGCGGATCTCCTGGGCCACGTTGCGCATCTCCCGGCGGTCCCGCTGGGCCACGGAGTTGCTGCCGCTCATCAGCGCGGGCAGATCCGGGGACAGCTCCCGCAGGCAGTCCAGCAGCAGGGGGTTGAAGGCGCCGCACTGGCCCGCCAGAATCATGTCCACCGCTTTCTCGTGGGAGAAGGAATCCTTATAGCACCGCTTGGAGGTCAGGGCGTCGTACACGTCCGCCAGGGCCACAATCTGGGCGGCAATGGGAATCTCGTCTCCCAGGAGCCCGTCGGGATAGCCCCGGCCGTCCCAGCGCTCGTGATGCCAGCGGCAGATGTCGTAGGCCACCTTCACCAGCGGGTCGTCCTGGTGGATGGGGAGGTTTTCCAGCATTTCCGCCCCGGCCATGGAGTGGGTTTTCATGACGGCGAATTCCTCGTCGGTGAAGCGGCCGGGCTTGTTGAGGATCTTTTCGTCGATGGAGATCTTTCCAATGTCGTGCAGGGCCGAGGCCGTGCAGATCATGGAGATGTCCGAGGGGGAGAGCTGGTAGCGCTCCGTCTTCTGGACCAGGTGGTTCAGCATCAGCTCCGTCAGGGTGCGGACGTTGAGGACGTGGAGGCCGCTTTCGCCGTTTCGGAACTCCACGATGTGGCTGAGGATGTCGATGAGCAGGCTGCTGCGCTGCTCGTTTTCATAAATTTGATCCGCCACCATGTTGGCCAGGCGCTTTTGCTTGGCGTAAAGCATGATGGTATTGACCACCCGGCGGTGGACGATCAGCGCGTCGAAGGGCCGGGAAATAAAATCGGTGACGCCCAGCTCATAGGCCCGCTCAATGTGGCTGGAGCCGGTCTCGGCGGAGATCATGATGACGGGGATGTCCTCGATCCAATGGTTTTGGGCCATGACCTCCAGGACGCCGAAGCCGTCCATCTGAGGCATGACGATGTCCAGGAGAACCAGGGAAATTTCACTCCCCCGCTGCTGGAGCAGGCCCACGCCCTGCAGTCCGTCCTCGGCCTCGATGATCTCATACTCGTCGTCCAGCATGTCGGCCAGGATGGCGCGGTTGAGCTCCGAGTCGTCCACGATCAAAATTTTCTGCTTTTGTTCCGTACTCAAAAGGGATCACTTCCTTGTCCTCGGGTTCCTGTCCGCCGGCGGCGGATCCCCCTAAAAGAAGGGGACATAAAACAGCCATGTTACAATATGCTGATTCTACCACAGAAAATTGAAAATAGCAAGAACGAACCGAGGGGAACCAAGGGGAAAGAAACGTACTTGCCCCGTCATTTTGACACTTCTATTATTTGGAAGCAAACCGGCGTTTTCTACAAATAATGACAAAAAAGAGGCAAAAAATTGTCAGAGCCGTCAAGGGACGCCAAAGGGGGCGCAACAAAGGCGGGGATTTTTGGAGAAGGCGGCAAAACTAGAGAAAATCGTTGAGATTTTGTTAAAAATGGAAGATGTGCCCGGCAAAAAAGTACTTGATTTTTTTGGGAGAATAGTTCATAATGAGGGTTGCCTGTTAAAGCAGGCGGAAATTAGTGTTGCAAAACGCACATGTAAAATGGAGAAACGACATGGGCCGGGCGGAATGAAACGGCGTTCCGCCGAATAGGATGGAGGGCCATTTATACGAACCGGAAAACGCGCGCCTTGGCGACAACCCGCGCGTTTGTCTTGCCCGGAGGAAAGGGGCGGGTTCGGGCCGTTTTTCCAAAAACGGGATATGACTGGAGGGTGAGACCACATGGATTTCCTGTCGAGCAACTCCTCTTTGATGCTGGAAAAGTCCCTGGGCTACCTGTGGGCGAAACAAAGCGCCATCGCGGACAACGTTTCCAACGCGGAAACGCCCGGCTACCGGGAGAAAATCGTTACGTTTGAGGAGAGCCTGAAAAGCAAGCTGCTTCAGGCTTCCCGGGGGGCCGCTCCGGTGAAGTCGATGCGCGAAGTGCTGGAGGGGAGCTCCTTCCGCGTGACGGAGCAGGCGGTTCAGACCCGGATGGACGACAACGGCGTCAACGTTACCGCCCAAATGTCGGAGGCCATCCGCAACGCCTATCAGATGCGCTATGTAATGAGCTCCATCAACTCGGGACTGACCACGCTGCGCACCGCCATCCGGGGCCAGTGAGGAAACGGCGGCGATCCGGGCGGGAGTTCCCGCCGGATGCTTTTTCGCTTCACATTGCTGAATAAGGACTGCCGGAAGGCAGAGCAAACGATTACGGGACCGGATTCTCCGGCCCCGCACAGGACTGCCGGGACACGCCCGGCGGGGAATGGAACAGCAGAGGAGAATTTGACCTATGGCATTTTTGAGTTCGATGAACATTGTGGCCTCCGGCATGACGGCCCAGCAGCTGCGGCTGGACATCGTGGGGGAGAACGTGACCAACTCCACCACCACCCGGGTGGAAGAGGGCGAAGGGGCCTACCGGAGGAAGATGGTGGTTTTCGAGGCCGAAACCGGCCGGGACGGCTTCCGCCGGGCCATGGCCCGGGCCTCCTCCGGCATGGTGCCGAACAACCAGGTTCCCGGCGGCGTGCGGGTGGCCCAGATTGTGGAGGACCCGTCCCCCATGAAGCTGGTCTATGACCCCACCCACCCCGACGCCAACGAGGACGGGTATGTGGAAATGCCCAATGTGGACATGGTAAAGGAAATCGCCGACGCCATGGCCGCCACCCAGGCCTTCAGCTCCAACGTCACCATGTTCAACACCATGAAAACCGTGGTGACGGACGCGCTCCAGATCGGCAAGTGACGGTGAGGGGCCGCAGAGAGTTTTAGAGAGGAGATGGTTCCCGTTATGCTGACGCCGATGGAAAAGCTGACCCCGCTGGCTCCGCTGAACGCGGGTAAAGAACAAAAAGGCAAGGACGCTTCCTCCTCCGTGGAGGGGAGCATTTTCGGCACGATTTTCCGCTCCGCCATTGACAATGTCAAAGAGACGGACGCGGAAGCGAGAGAAGCGCAATATCTGCTGGCCACCGGCCAGCTGGACAATCCCGCTATGGCGATGATCGCCGGCACGAAAAGCGCGATGGCAGTTGATTTTTTGATTCAGCTCCGGAACAAGGCCCAGGACGCCTATTCCGAGCTGACCAGAATGAGCCTGTAAGCGCGGCCGGCGGGCGGGGGAGTCCCCCGTGCTGCCCGGCCCCCAGGACCAGGGCAGCATAAATCATGTCTATACATGTCTACAGGACGCCGCGGCGCGGCGGAGAGAAGGAGGTGACAGCGGTTGAACGACGTGAAGGAAAAGGCCAGGGCGTTTCTGAGCAAGACGGGGGAACGCCTGAAAAAAGTATCGAAAAAGGTATGGCTCGTCATCGCCGCTGTACTGGTGGCCCTGATTGTGGTCGCCGCCATCGCTTTGACGCTGAACAAGCAGGATTACGCCGTGCTGGTCACCCAGGTGAGTGACGACGAGGCGTCCAAGATCCTGACCTTCCTGAGCGAGCAGGGCGTCACGAATTACCGGGTGGAGGACGGGAACACCGTCATGGTCCCCGCCGGGCAGGAGGCGGCGCTGAAGGCCCGCATCCTCATGGCGAACCTGAACCAGACCGGAAACTACTACATGGAGAACATGAACGCGTTCTCCACCAATGAGGAACGGGTATACGCCAAGCTCCAGGATTTGCAGGACAGCATGGCGGCCACCATCCGCAACTTCCCCGACGTGATGGACGCGGACGTGTTCATTACACCGGGAGAGAACCGGGCCTACATACTGGACAGCGGCAACGTGGTGGAGGCCACGGCCGCCGTCAGCGTCACCATGGTGGAGGGCAAGATGCTCACCGACGGGCAGGCGGAGGCCATCCGGGATCTGCTGGCTCACGGCGTGCAGGGGCTCAAAATCGAGTCCGTCAGCATTTCAGACAAGCTGGGCAACGTCTATTTGACGGAGGACGCCTTGAACGGCGAGGTCTCGGCGCTGAAGATGCAGCTCCAGCAGGCTATGGAAAACCGCATCCGCACCCAGGTCATGAACGTGCTGAGCCCCTTCTTCGGAGAGGACAACGTCCGGGTGGGCGTCACCTGCGAGGTGGAAGTGGACCGCACCACCGAGGTGCGGAACGAGACCATCCTCCCCGAGTACGCCCAGAACGGGTCCACCAACGGAGAGGGCATCAAGGGCTCCGAGCGGGACGAGGCCTGGATTTCCCGCCCCGGCGACGGCACCGTCGACGGCGTGGTGGGCACGGAGGTCAACAGCGACCTGCGGGAGACCGTGGAGGCCGGAATGACCGTCCGGGACGACGACACGGGGCTCTACGTCAGTAAACAGACGGACTGGGACAACACCCACAGCACCATCAACATCGACAACAACGGGGCGGTCAAAATGACCGACTGCTCCGTGGCGGTCTCCATCAACGCCCGGGCGGCGGAAGACTTCAACGTGGAGAGCATCCGCCAGCATACGGCCCGGGCCGCGGGCATCGCGGGAGAGGTCGACCCCGTCACCGGCGAGGAAATCCTGGACGGCAAGATCTCCGTGGTGGCCATGAACTTCTTCGATCCCAATCAGGGCATCGCGCCCGGAGTGACGCCTCCCGCGCCGGCGGTACCCGTGTGGGTGCTGATTGCGGCGGGTGTCGGGCTGCTGCTGTTTATCATTCTGCTGACCGTCATTCTCCTGCTGCGCAGAAAGAACCGGAAGAAGCGCGAGGAAGAGGAGGCCCGCCAGCGGGAAGAGGCGGAAGCCCTTATGCGGGCGGCCGGCCTGGGCCTGGACGGCGAGATTCCCGGGACCGGCGCCGACGTGATGGACCTGGAGATGGAGCGGAGCATGGAGCTGCGCAAGGACATTCGCCAGTTCGTCAGCGACAACCCGGAGATTGCGGCCCAGATGATCAAGGTTTGGCTGAAAGGGGGCGACGGCAATGGCTGAGACGGCAGTGGCGGCCGCCCCCCAGGCGGCAAAGCAGGTGGAGCTGTCCACCGCCCAGAAGGCGGCGGCGGTCATCATCGCCCTGGGAGCCGAGAAGGCGTCTCTCGTCTATAAGTACATGGAGGACGAGGAGGTCGAGCAGCTCACCCTGGAGGTGGCCCGCCTGGGCGTGCTGAGCACCCAGCAGACGGAGGACGTTCTCAACGAGTTCTACCAGCTGTGCCTGACCAACAAGGCCGTCACCGAGGGCGGCTTGGAATACGCCAGGGCCGTCCTGGAGAAGGCCTATGGCGAGCAGGCGGCGGCGGAGCTCCTGGGCAAGGTCACCAAGAGCCTGAAAAACCGGGAATTCGCCTTCATGGACAAGGCGGACGTCAAGTCCCTGTTCTCCGCCCTGCGGGGCGAACGGCCCCAGACCATCGCCCTGGTCCTCTCCTATGTGGACGCGGACAAGGCGGCGGGCGTGGTGGCCCAGCTGGAGGAGAAAAAGCAGATCCAGGTGGTGGAGAGCATCGCCAAGCTGGACAGCGTCTCCCCGGCGGCCATCAAGATTGTGGAGGCGGAAATGCACAACCGGTTCTCCAACATTATGACGGATACCAACATCAAGGTCGGCGGCATAGACTATGTGGCCGACGTGATGAACAACCTGGACCGGACCAGCGAGAAAAACATCTTCGACGGCCTGTCCGACCCGGACCTGGCGGACGAGATCCGCAAGCGGATGTTCGTCTTCGAGGACATCATCACCATGGACGACCGCTCCGTGCAGCGCTTTGTCCGGGACTGCGATCCCAGGGACCTGGTGCTGGCCCTCAAGGCCGCCAACACGGAGGTTGCCAACAAACTGTTTGCAAACATGTCCTCCCGCATGGCCCAGAGCATCAAGGACGATTTGGAAATTACATCCAACGTCCGCATGAAGGACGTGGAAGAGGCCCAGCAGCGCATCGTCGGCATCATCCGCGGACTGGAGGAGAAGGGTGAAATCATCATCCTGAAGGGCGGAAAGGACGATATCATTGCCTAGTATTTGGAAATCCATCATGCGTCCCAAGGCCGAGCCCTACCAGTTCCCCAAGGCGGAGGAGCTGGTTTTGGAGGAGGAAACGGCCGCCGGGGTTCCGCCGCCCCCCCTTGAGGAGGAGGACGGCGAGGCGCCGCCGGCGGTGGACGTCCGGGTGGGCGAAGAGGCGGAAGCCCCGGAGCCCGAACCGGAACCGGAGCCCGAACCGGACCCGGTGAGCTTCGCCCAAATCCAGGCGGAGCAGATCATCGCGGACGCGCACCGCCGGGCTGAGGCGATTTTGGACCAGGCCCGGCTGGAAGCGGAGATCAAGGCCCAGGAGCTTTTCGAGTCCTCCCGCCAGAGCGGCCTGGAGGCCGGACGGGCGGAGGGATTGGCCCAGGGGGCCACACAGGCCCTTCAAGAGGGCCAGCGTGCCCAGCAGAGGCAGGCCGAGGAGCTGGCCGCGGACTTTGACAAATTCCTGGAGCGGGCCGGAACCGCCCTGGACCGCCAGATGGAAGACAACGTAGACGAGCTGCGGGACCTTGCCATCGCCATTGCGGAAAAGGTGGTCTGCGTCAGCCTGAAAAGCAGCAGCGAGGTCATCTGCCGGATGATTCAAACCGCCATCGACAAGCGGAAGCGCCGGGAGTGGGCCCATATCTATATCGCGGAATGCGACGCCAAGCACCTTTCCAAGGTCCCCGCCTCTTTGATGAACGCCCTCTCGGCCCTCTCGGACCGGGTGCGCATCATTCCCATGGCGGACGACGAGGCGGGCACCTGCATCATCGAAACCCCGGATGAAATTGTGGACGCCAGCGCCGCCACACAGATGAACAACATCCGAACCCTGCTGTCCGACGCCGGGCCCGTTGAAGAGGGCGTCAGCTTCGGCAACCTGAATTTCAGCGGCGGCGTGTAGAAGGAGTATGTATGTTCCGGCAAATGATCCGTCAGGTCTACAACGCGGAGACCTACAGCCTGACCGGGAAAATTGAGAATATTGTCGGAATGTCCATTGAGGCCAGCGGCGGCCGGGCGGCCGTCGGCGACATCTGCCGGATCTACAACGGCGATTCCGGCGGGCAGGTCACCGCCGAGGTGGTGGGCTTCAAGAACGACCACATTCTGCTGATGCCCTATTCCGACATGGCGGGCATCTCGGCGGGCAACTTCGTCCGAAACACCGGGCGGCAGCTGACGCTGCGGGTGGGGGAGTTCCTCCGGGGCCGCATCATCAACGCTATGGGCCAGCCCATAGACGGCAAGCCCCCCTTCGAGGGCGGCGACGCCTACTGCGTGGGCGGTTCCTATATCAATCCCCTCCGCCGCCCCCCCATCCGGGAGCGGATGGAGTTTGGAGTTAAAGCCATAGACGGCATGATTACCATAGGCAAGGGCCAGCGCATCGGCATCTTCGCGGGCTCCGGCGTGGGAAAATCCACGCTGATGGGCATGATCGCGAAAAATGTCAAGGCGGACATCAACGTCATCGCCCTGGTGGGCGAACGGGGGCGCGAGGTTCTGGAATTCGTCCAGAAGGACCTGGGCGAGGAGGGCATGCGCCGCTCCGTATTGGTGGTGGCAACCTCCGACCAGCCCGCCATGTTGCGGATGAAGTGCCCCAGCGTGGCCACGGGCATCGCTGAGTACTTCCGGGACCAGGGCTACGACGTCCTTCTTATGATGGACTCCCTGACCCGGTTCGCCATGGCCCAGCGGGAAATTGGCCTTGCCATCGGCGAACCGCCGGTGAGCCGGGGCTACACCCCTTCCATGTATGCGGAAATGCCCAAGCTCCTGGAGCGAAGCGGCAATTTCGATAAAGGCTCCATCACCGGCGTGTACACCGTGCTGGTGGAGGGAGACGACACCAACGAGCCCATCGCGGACACGGTCCGGGGCATCCTGGACGGGCACATCGTCCTCTCCCGGGCCCTAGCCAACAGCAACCACTATCCGGCCATCGACGTCTCCGCCAGCATTTCCCGGCTGATGGTGGAAATCGTGGACCAGGAGCACCGGCAGCTGGCTTCCCGGCTGCGGGATATCCTGAGCACCTACGAAAAGAACCAGGACCTGGTGGCCATCGGCGCCTATAAGCCGGGAACCAACCGGAACCTGGACTACGCCCTGAGCAAAATCGACGCGGTGAACGCCTTTTTGACCCAGGACATCAACGAGGCCTTCAGCTATAGCCAGTGCATCGAAAAGCTGAAACAAATCCTGAACTAACCGAACCAAAGGAGAACACGCGGTGAAGAAATTCAAGTTCGCTTTGGATACCGTCCTTTCTTACAAGGAACAGGTCTTGGGCGTGCTCCAGGGGGAGCATGCCGAGGCCGTGGCCCGGGTCCGGGCCCAGGAGGAGCTGCTGGAAAAGCTCTGGCGGGAGTACCGGGACTGCAACGAGGACTACCGGGACCGGGCGCTGGAGGGCATGCCGGTGACGGAGGCGCTGATGTATCAAAGCGCCCTCCGGGCCGCCGAGCAGGAGATTCAGCGGGAGACGAAACGGCTGGAAGAGCTGGAGGCCGAGGCGGAGAAGCGCCGGGAGGCCATGGTGGAGGCGAAAAAGGAGACTTCCTCCATCGAAAAGCTCAAGGAGAAGAAGCTGGAGGCCTATCACAAGGAGGAGGCCAAAAGCGAGGAGCTGTTTATCGAGGAGTTCGTCAGCTCCACCCGGGCCCACGCGGCCTCGTAACTTGGTTCCACGCGGCGCGGGAGCGCCGTTTGGAAATAGATACTCTATATGAATGAGGAGGTGAACAAGCGTATGGAACAATTGATGAGCACCTTGCTGGCAAACACTCAGCTTCCCCAGGCGGCCCCGCCGGCGAAGAAGGGAGAGTCCTCCGCCCAGAAGGACGGCTTCCAGAAGCTGCTGGAGCAAAAGCAGACGGACGCGCCGCAGCCCGCGAAGCCGGAGAAGGCGGAGACTCCGCAAAAACCCCAGGAGGCCCAGGACGCGGAAAAGCTCCAGGAAACGGAGACTCCGGTTCAGGCCGGACCCAAGGGCCAAAAGGAGCTGGAGGATCAAATGGCCCTGGCGGCCATGGCGATGCTGCAAAATCCGGTGGTGCCTGTGGAGCAGGCCCTGACGCCGGAGGTCCAGGCGGAGGCCGCCGCGGACGAAATCGCCCCTCTGGCGGCGGAGACGCTTCTGACCCCGGAGGTACGCGGCCTGGTCCAGGAGGCGGAACAGCCCGTACTGGAAGCCCCCATGGAGGAGGGCGAGGCCCCGGCGGCGGACCAGAAGGTCCTGGCGGAGGAGCTTCCCCAGACCATCAAGACCCCGGAAGCCTCTCAGGAGGCGGAGGGCCGGACCGTGGAAATCAAGGTGGAGACCGGCAAGGACGAAGTCCGGGAGACGGAAGCCTCCGACACGGAGGAGGGCCCCGAATTCCAGGGCATGGAGACCGAGGCCCCCGTTTTTGAGGACGTGAAAGCCGTCCCGGTAAAGGTGGGCGAGGCCCCCAAGGCCGCGGAAACCCAGGAGCCCGTGGAAAAGCAGATCGTGCCCAAGCTGGCGGAAGCCCTGCAAAACGGCGAGACCCGTGTGGAAATCCAGCTGACCCCGGAGAACCTGGGCAAGGTTACCGTGGAGATGACCTGGAGCAAGGACGGCGGCCTGGTGGTCCAGCTGCACGCCGAGAACCGGGAAACCCAGAATCTGCTGTCCAAGAACACGGCGGGTCTGGAGCAGCTGCTCGGCCGGGAGGCCCAGCAGGAGGTCCGGGTGGAAGTCCCCCGTCAGGAGGAGAGCCAGCGGCAGGATCTCTATGAGCAGCAGCAGGAGCAGCACCGGCAAAGACAGCAGGAGCAGCGCCGCAAGCAGACGAGCGGCGAGGATTTCCTCCAGCAGCTCCGGCTGGGACTGATCCCCCTGGACGGGGAATAAGCGCGGAAAGGGAGTGAATCAATGAGCGATTTTATGAGCGATATCGGAAGCCTGTACGGAACCCATAAAGTGGGCGACACGGAAATCACCATCAAGAAAAAAGGCAGCAACATGGACCTGGACATGATGGATTTCATCACCTTGATGATTACCCAAATGACGAACCAGGGCATCGACGACAGCATGGATACCTCGGAAATGCTGAACCAAATGGTGCAGATGCAGATGATCCAGTCCATGGTCAACATGACCGACGCCGTAACGATGAACTACGCCGCGTCCCTGGTGGGCAAGGAAGTCACCGTGGGCAAACTCGAGGAAGGAAAGCTCCAGGAGGTAGTCGGCACCGTTACCGCCACCGGCACGATGGATGGACAGCCCGTGATTTTCATCGACGACAAGTACTACTACCTCAGCGATATTATGGCCGTCGGACGGCTGCCGGAGCCCCCGGAGGAAGAGGACGACGACAAGGTGGACGGCGATAAGCCCACCGACCCCACCAAACCCGGTGAAACCGAAAAACCGGATGAAACCGATAAGCCCACCGACCCCACCAAACCCGGTGAAACCGAAAAACCGGATGAAACCGATAAGCCCACCGAGCCCGTACAGCCCGGCGGCGGAACGGAGTCCCCGGACAATGGGGAGAACGGCGCACCCACAGAAGGCGAAGGCTGAGGTGATCCTTCCATGATCGAACGCGTAGCTAGACAGAGCCAAATCCAGCAGATACCGGACGCAGGGAAGCGGACGGCTGCGGGCGGCTTCGCCATGGCTTTGCAGGCGGAGCTGACCAGGGCCGGACAGGACGTCCAATTCTCCAAGCATGCCATGAGCCGGGCAGAGGAGCGGGGCATCGAAATCACCCCGGACCTCATCGACCAGATCAAAGGCAGCATGGTGCGGGCCCAGGCCAAGGGCGCGACGAACATCCTGGCTATGGACACCGAAAAGGCCTTCATTATCAATGTCCCCCATGGGCGGGTCATCACGGCCATCACCCAGGACGAAATGAAGGACAGCGTATTCACCAATATCGACGGCGCCGTGTTCCTGTAACAACAGATGGCAGGACCGGACGTTCGGAGGCCATTGGGTTCCGTCCGACTGACGGGGCCCAGGCGGCGCCAAGGATTCGAAAGGAGTTCAATTTCCCTATGACCGGATCAATGTACGCATCCATTGCGGGTCTTCGGACCCACATGCAAAAGCTCTCCGTAATCGGCAACAACGTTGCCAACGTCAACACCGAAGGATACAAAAAGCAAAGAACCGTCTTCCGGGACAGCGTGTACAGCATGTACACCAGCGGAAGCAACGGCACCGAAGTGATAGGCGGCATCAACCCCTCCCAGATCGGCTACGGCTCCAGAGTGGGCAGCATCGATCTGAATATGTCCTCCACCAGCTATAACCCCGGCAGCCCCATGGACTGCGCCCTGACCGGCGACGGCTTCTTCCTGGTGGGCGACAAAGAGGTGGCCAAGTCCATTGACGGCACGGACCCCAACAGCCTCAAGTCCCTGACCCTCACCCGGGTGGGTGACTTCCAGTTCAAGGCCGACGGCTACCTCTGCGACGGCAACGGAAACCCGGTCTACGGCTTCCTGGTCACCGGCATGGAAGACGGCAAGCCCGTTGTCAGCGACCAGCTGGTCCCCATCCGCAAGCCCCGCTGGGAGAAGGTTCCCACTACCAAAATCGAGGAGGACGATGACGGTAACGAAATCGCGGTGCCCGATTACAAATATGAAATCCGTTATCCCACCGACATCGTGGACCAGGGCGAAAACGCCGGCGACACGGTGGTGAAGGGCCCCCTGACGGATACCGTGAAGCCCCAGGATAAGTCCAACCGGGTCGACGCCTCTACAGGTGAAGCAACCGACGATGAGTCCAAAATGAAGGATCTGGACCTGGCCGAGTTCTCCAGCATCAGCATTGACAAAGGCAGCGGAGCCATCACCGGCTACAGCCGGGAGGGAAACGAGCCGGTCATCATCGGATATCTGGCCATCGGCAGCGTCTCCAACCCCAACGGCGTCACCCACGTGGGCGACTCCTACTACCAGTGCCAGGAGGGCGCGGGCGATCTGCGGGTCTGCATGCTGGGCGGCAAACAGAAGGAACTGGGCATCACGAACGTCAACAGCTATATGTGCCAAGCGCTCAATGAGGACGGCACCCCGGCGGAAGACGGAAATCCCGTTTACCCCGCGGGCACCGCGATTCTCGGCACCGGCGGCACCAAGATGATGACAGGCTTCCTGGAGGGGCCCAACGTAGACCTGGCCGAGGAGATTTCCGCCCTGATCACCACCCAGCGCGGCTATCAGGCCAACACCCGCATCATCACCGTCACCGACTCCATGCTGGAAGAGCTGGTGAACATGAAGCGCTGATAGCGGCTTCTTTTAAGCTTTGACCACCGAGCGGAACGCTTATCAAACGGCTGAATAAAAACAGTTGCCCGCCGGGGCCTCCGGCCCCGGCGGGGCATGAAAGGGCGGTCTTTATGATCCTTTTGACAAAGAGAAATCACGACAAGTTTTTGTTAAACCACCAGCAGATTGAACACATCGAGTGCATCCCCGAGTCCAAAATCACCATGATGAACCACGACTACTACCTGGTGCGGGAGAGCGTGGAGGAGATCATCCATAAAATCGCGGAGTACAACGCCAAGGTCCAGGATATCCACCGCGAGATCGCGGTATCGGACAAGCGTTGATGGAATATAGATAAAATTCACAGGCAGGGCCCGGCGCCCGGCCGAGGGAGCGAGGCATTTCTTCATGAATATAAACTATATCATCGGCATTGTCGGCGCGTTCGGCGTGTTCTTGCTGGGCTGCGTCATGGGCATCAACATCGGCCCCAAAGCGGCGGGAAAGCCCCCGATTACGTTCGAGCTGGCCAACCTCTGGAACTTCTTCGACGCGGCCTCTATCTTCATCACCATCGGGTGTACGATCTTCATTGTGGTCGCCAGCTTCCCCGGGTCCATGCTCAAGGCCATGCCCAAGCACTTCAAGATCATCTTGAACAACAAAATGTTTGACCCCAAGGGGTACATTGACCAGCTGGTGGAGCTGGCCCAGATCGCCCGTAAGAACGGCCTTTTGTCCCTGGAGGAGAAGGCCAACGAGCAGACCGACCCCTTCTTCAAGCAGGCGATTATGCTCATCGTGGATGCCAACGACCAGGATAAGGTCCGGGGCATTTTGGAAAACGACATCGAGTGCATGTCCGCCCGGCATGAGGACGCCGCCGCGCTGTACGACAAGGCGTCCAGCGTGGCCCCGGCCTTCGGCATGGTGGGTACGCTGGTGGGCCTGATTAACATGCTGATGTCCATGAACCTCAGCGGCGACGGCGGAGCCGACTCCCTGGGCACCAGCATGGGCACCGCCATGATCACCACGCTGTACGGCTGCTTGCTGGCCCACGTGATTTTTGGCCCTGTGGCCCAGCTTCTCCGGGGGCGGGACAGCGAGGAGGTCCTCTGCAAGCAGATCATCGTGGAGGGCGTCATGGCCATCCAGGCCGGCGAGAACCCCAAGTCCCTGCGGGAGCGGCTTCTGACCTACATGTCCCAGAAGCAGCGCGAAATGGGCGGCGAGGGCGCCGGAGGCGGCGAGGCGAAATGACAGGCCGAAAGGTAAGGTGAGACGGCAATGGCAATTAAAAAGAAAAAAAGCGGCGGCGGCGGCGCGAACTGGATGGACACCTACGGCGACATGGTGACGCTGCTGCTGTGCTTCTTCGTGCTGTTGTATTCTATGTCCACCATCAGCGAGGACAACTGGAAGGCCATCGTCCAGAGCTTCAACCCCAGCGCGGTTCCTGACCAAAGGGCCACCATCGAGGGCGTGCCGGGACCCAGCGCCGACGACGGCGAATCCGGCGTGGCTCCCACCCAGGAGGAGATGGAGGAGATGCAGGAGAAGGTGGATCAGGACATGGAGGAGCTCCTTGAGCAGATCCAGCAGTTTGTCCAGCAGCAAAACCTCCAGGACGCGGTGACGGTGAGCCAGAACGGCGGAAAAATCTTCATCACGTTCAGCCAGTCCGTCTTCTTTGCCGGGGAAAGCGCGGTGATCCGCAAGGAGGCATATCCCATCCTGGACGGGGTCAGCGATATGCTCAGCAGCGTGGCCGGATCTCTGGACGAGGTCCGGGTCCAGGGCCACACGGCCCGGGCCGGGCAGGGGCCCAACAATGTGGTGAACGACCGCACGCTCTCCAGCAACCGGGCGGCCAATGTCATTATTTACATTCAGGAGCACAGCGTCGTCCCCCCCAGCTGCCTGGTCAGCGAGGGCTTCGGCGAGTGGCGCCCCGTGGCGGCCAACGATACCGCCGAGAACCGGGCGAAGAACCGCCGGGTGGAAATGATCGTCAGCGGCCGGGATATCGAGGCCGAGATGGAAGAACAGGGCGGCATCCAGCAGTATATCGTGATGACGTCATGACAGGGCCACCGGCGGCCGTTCGCCGGAATCCAGGTAGAATAGGGGGGATGATATGGCAGACGTATTATCGCAAGCGCAAATTGACGCTTTGCTGAACGCGGTCCGGAGCGGAGAAAAGGATTCGGAGCCGTCCGCTGAAAAGCAGGAAAAGAAATATCAGAAATACGACTTCAGCAGTCCCCGCAAATTTACCAAAGACCGCATTAAAATGCTTAACGGCATTTTTGACAACTATTCCCGGGTGATCAGCTCCCGGCTGAACGCCCGCCTGCGCTCCACCTGCGAAGTTACGGTGGAGAGCATCGAGGAACAGCGCTATTTCGAGTTTTCCAACGCCCTGACGGAAGGCGACGTGCTGGGCATGATCGACGTGGAGCTGAAAGGACAGATTCAGGAGACCCCGGCCATGCTCTTTATCTCCACCAGCACGGCCCTGAGCATGATGGACCGGATGCTGGGCGGCGAGGGCGCCGTGGACGACGAGCTGCAAGACGACTACAGCTACACGGACCTGGAGCTGAAGCTTTACGAGGATCTGGCCGGAGACACAGTGAAGGTGATGGATCGGAGCTGGGAGAATTACGTGCCGATCCACTTCAACTACAGCCGCACCGAGGTCAACCCCACGCTGAACCAGGTCATCGGCCTGGACGAGACGGTGGTGATTGTGGACTTGAAGCTCCAGTTCCCCAACATGGCGGGCCGGATGAGCGTGTGCCTGCCGGGAGAGGTCCTGACCAACGTGTTCGCGGAAATCAGCCGGGAGAGCCCCCTGCGCCGGACGGCGGCGGAAGACAAGTCCGACGAGATTTTCGACAAGCTGCGGGACTCCAAGCTGGAGATTATCGCGGAGCTGGCAAGCGCCCAGCTCTCCCTCAGCGACATCTACCACTTAAACGTGGGCGACGTCATCGACCTTGGGCAGCCCAAGGAATCCCCGATCTATCTGGAGATTGGCGGCTATCACTGGTTCACCGGAAAGATGGGTACCCATAAGAAAAACATGGCTGTGAAAATAGATGAAGTATGCTATCAGCTTGAGCAAAGGAGCGAGTAGACGGAATGGAGAAAAAATTATTTAGCCCGATGGAGATAGACGCCCTCGGGGAAATGATGAATATCAGCCTTGGCTCCTCTGCCACCGCGGTATCCAACCTTTTGGAGCACAGAGTCGATATTACGACGCCCAAGGTCACGGCCATCCAGACGGCGGAGTTTGCCCTGGGCAACCTGGAGCCCGCCATGGGCATCGAAATCAAATACGTGGAGGGCCTGGCGGGCAGCAACATCATGCTGCTCAAGCGCAGCGACATCAAGGTCATTGTGGACATCCTCATGGGCGGGGAAACGCCGGACGAGGAGTTTGAGCTCAACGAGCTGACCATCAGCGCCGTCTGCGAGGTCATGAACCAGATGATGGGCGCGGCCGCTACGGCCATGAGCGACTTTTTGGGCTACCAGGTGGACATTTCCACCCCCCAGCCCTTCGAGCTGGAGGACCTGACCGCCTTTAAAGAGAACCATCTGCCCCAGGGGGCGGAGACCATTGTCATCGTCCGCTTCTCCCTCAAAATCGAAGGAGCCCTGGAAAGCGAGTTCATGAACGTCATGAGCGTGGAGCTGGCCAAGGAGCTTTTGAAGGGCCTGGGCCTGGGCGGCGATGAGGAAGAGGAGGCCGCCCCCGAACCGGCCCCCGCGCCCGCCCCGGCTCCCGCGGCGGAGCCTGCTTCCTCCGGCGGAAAGATGAGCCAGGAGGAGATCGAGGCCATGCTGGCGGGGATGGGCGGTGGCGAACCCGCTCCCGCGCCGGAACCGGAGCCCGCCTCCGGCAAGAAGATGAGCCAGGAGGAAATCGAGGCCATGCTGGCGGGCGTGGGCGGCGGAGAACCCGCTCCCGCGCCGGAGCCGGAGCCCGCCTCCAACAAGAAGATGAGCCAGGAGGAGATCGAGGCCATGCTGTCCGGCATGGGCGGCGGCGAACCCGCTCCCGCGCCTGCCCCGGCTCCCGCGCCTCAGCCCGCCCCGGCGGCCCAGCCGGCTCCCGCGGCTC